>JAUZEI010000297.1 GCA_030839105.1 Actinomycetota bacterium | reverse complement strand
CGTGCACGCGCGCCTGCGCCTTCACGATGCGCGACGCCGCGATCAGCTCCATGGCGCGCGTGATCTTCTTCGTCGATTCGACGGACTTGATCCGCCTGCGAAGAATGCGCTCCTGACCGCCGGCCATTGCCTACTCCGTCGCGGTCGCCGCGGTGGGGACGAACAACGCCTTGAAGTCGCCGACGGCGTCGGCCAACGCGTCGCCTTCGGGCATCGCGCCGGTGTCGCGGATCTTGATCAGCATGTCGGCGTGCCGCGTCCGGATGAAGTCGAGCAACTCGGTCTCGAAGCGCTTGACGTCGGCTACCTCGATGTCATCGAGGTAGCCGTTCACGCCCGCATAGATCGAGACGACCTGTTCCTCGACCGGCATCGGCGCGTGCAGACCCTGCTTCAGCAGCTCGACGAGTCGCGCGCCGCGCTCGAGCTGTGCCTTCGACACCGCATCGAGCTCGGAACCGAACGTCGCGAACGCCTCCAGCTCGCGGTACTGCGCGAGGTCGAGCTTCAGCGTTCCGGAAACCGCCTTCATGGCCTTGGTCTGCGCCGCGCTCCCCACGCGGGACACCGAGATGCCCACGTCGACGGCAGGCCGCACACCCGATTTGAAGAGATCGTCCTGGAGGTAGATCTGACCGTCGGTGATCGAGATCACGTTGGTCGGGATGTAGGCAGAGACATCGCCGGCCTTGGTCTCGATGACGGGAAGCGCGGTCAACGAACCCGCGCCGCGCGCGTCGTTCAACTTGGCGGCCCGCTCCAACAGGCGCGAGTGCAGGTAGAAGACGTCGCCGGGGTACGCCTCCCGGCCCGGCGGGCGGCGGAGCAGCAAGGCCATCTGGCGGTCCGCCTCGGCCTGCTTGGAGAGGTCGTCGTACACGACCAGCGCGTGCTCACCGCCCTCCATCCAGTGCTGGCCCATCGCGCAACCCGTGTACGGCGCGAGGTACTTGAACACGGCTTCGTCGGAAGCGGGTGCGCTCACCACGACCGTGTACTCGAGTGCGCCGTTCACGCGCAGCGTCTCGACGGTCTGCGCAACCGTGGAACCCTTCTGCCCGATGGCGACGTAGATGCACTTCACGCCCTGACCCTTTTGGTTCAGGATCGTGTCGACCGCAACAGTGGTCTTGCCGGTCTTGCGGTCGCCGATGATGAGCTCGCGCTGACCTCGTCCGATCGGTGTCATGGCATCGATGGCCTTGATGCCGGTCTGCAGGGGCTCGTGCACGGGCTTGCGGCCGGTGATGCCGGGCGCCTGCACCTCGAGCCGGCGGAGCTCGTCCAGGGCGATCGGGCCCTTGCCGTCGATCGCGACGCCGAGTCCGTTGACGACCCGGCCGATCAGCGAGTCGCCGACCGGGACCGAGAGGATGCGGCCGGTCGCGGTGACGAGTTGGCCTTCCTCGACCGCGTCGGCGTGACCGAGGATGACCGCGCCGATGGTTTCTTCTTCGAGGTTGAGGGCGAGCGCCTGCGCGCCGCCTTCGAACTCCAGGAGCTCGTTGACGGAGGCGTGCGGCAACCCGGCGACGCGCGCGATGCCGTCACCGACCTCGAGCACGCGCCCCACCTGGGCGCGGTCGACCTCGGGCCGGAACCCCTCGACGTTCTTGCGGAGTACCGCAGCGATATCGGCCGCGTCGATCGTGAGCTCGGCCATCATGTTCTCCGCTCTACGGGGCCACTCGGGCCACGGCTCGCTACTTGGCGGGATACCCGCCTCGTCATGAACGCTCGTCTCACAGCGTCTCCTTCAACTGTTCGAGACGGTGACGGACGGTGCCGTCGATCACGGTGTCGCCGATCGTGGCGACGATCCCGCCCATGAGGGTGGGGTCGACCACGACACGGACCTCGATGTTCTTCTTCGTCGCCCGACCGAGGGCGGCGGCGATCTTCGCCACCTGCTGGTCGTCGAGTGGGACCGCGGAACGGACCTCGGCCACCTCGTGCTCGCGGCTCTGCGCCGCCAGCTCGACGAACCTCGCGACGATCGCGGGAAGGTCGTGACCGCGACCCGCGCCGACGATGAACGCCGCGATCGCACGCGTCAATTGCAGCGACCGGTTCTCGAGCAGCTCGTCGACGATCGAGGCGCGCCGTTCGGCCGGCTGGCCCGGGTTCGACAACGCCACGCGCAGCGCGTCGTTGCCTTCGACGATCCGGGCGAACCGGAACAGCTCGTCTTCGACTTCGGCCAGCTGGCCTTCGGTGCGCGCGATCTCGAGCAGCGCCGTCGCCCACGCTTCGATGCGGTCGTCCACGGCTAGTTACTCCCGGCGACCTGGTCGATGAAGCTGTCGACGAGCTGGCGGTTCGTGTCGTTGTCGAGGTTCCGCTCGACGATGCGGCCCGCGAGATCGATCGAGAGCGACGCCACCTCGGTGCGGAGCTGCGCCAACGCCTGGTTGCGCTGGTTGACGATGTCGGCCTGGGCGCGGGCGCGGATCTCGTTCGCCTCCTGCTCGGCGCGAGCGATGAGATCGGCCCGCACCGCCTCGGCGGCCTGGCGGGCCTCCTCGATGAGACGTCCGGCCTCTTCCTTGGCACCCGCGATCTGCGCGAGGTACTGCGCCTTCTCCGCTTCGGCCTCGGTCTTCGCCAACTCGGCGTTCTCGAGGTCGTGGCGGATGCGCTCCTCCCGTGCCTTCTCCATGTTCTTCACGGCCGGCACGCCGAACTTCCACATCGCGCCGAGCAGGACCACGAACGCGATCGAGCCCCAGATGATCTCGTTCTTGGCCGGCAGCAACGGCGACGGAGCCTTCTGGCAGTCGTCGATGGTTCCCCCTTTGAGCAGCTTCTCGTAGCACTGCTTGGCAGCCTCGTTCGCGAACTTCGGCTCCGGTTCGGCCGCGAACGCGGGCGCGGCTACGACCAGCACCGCGAAAGCGA
>JAUZEI010000271.1 GCA_030839105.1 Actinomycetota bacterium | reverse complement strand
CGTCGCCGGCTTCGTAGCCGGTCGTACCGGCGACGGGCCATCCCGGGAGTGTCTCGTCGCGCGCCAGGATCTTCTCGACGACGGTGAACGCACCGCCCGTCGCTCGATCGAGCCGTTCCAGGTACTGACCCGGATCGGCCAGCCCGTCGACGTGGTCGACCCGCAGGCCGTCGACGACACCGAGCTCCAGTAGCTCGAATATCAACGCGTGCGTCTCGCGGAACACCGCCTCGTCCTCGACGCGCACGCCGACGAGACCGTCGACATCGAAGAACCGGCGGTATTGCGGTTGGTCGCCGACCCAGCGCACGTCGAACCAGCCCGGTGTGCGCGACTCGAGCGCTTCCTGCCAGCGCCGGTTCTCCTTCGTCGCAGCCTGATGATTCGGCACGATGTCGATGAGGATGCGCAACCCGGCCTCGTGTGCAGTGCGGCCGAGCTCGTCGAGCGCGGCGCGCCCGCCGAGCTCGGCATTCACCGACGTCGGATCGATGACGTCGTAACCGTGCGCGCTACCGGGCTGCGCCGCGAAGATCGGCGAGAGGTACAACCAATCGACACCGAGGGCGCGGAGATAGGGCACGAGTCGGGTCGCGGCCGGGAGATCGAAGTCGCGATTGAGCTGGAGCCGGTACGTCGAGAGCGGCGTCATGCTTCCGCGGTACCCAGAACCAGCGCCGACCGCGCCGGCAGCTTCGCGACGGCCGGTCGGTCGGCCCCGAAGGCCGCCGGCGCCCGTTCGTCGGCGTGACTGTCGAGGAGAACCGCCCAGGGTCCGCCTGGCAGTGCGATCTCGATCTCGTGCGGTTCGTCATCGAATCCGAGCACCATGACGACCGAGTCACGCGGGGCATCACGGCGCACGACCAGCGCGCGCGCCTCCTCGAAGACCTCGGTGGTGCACCGATTGGGGTCGAGCTCCGCGAGCGCGGGTCGTTCCGACCGGAGTTGCAACAACGAGCGGTACCACCGCAGCAGCGCGGCGTTGGGTTCGCGTCCGCGTGCACCCCAGTCGAGCTTGGCCGACAAGAAGGTTGCTTCCGACTGGGGATCGAGCGCGTGCGCGGGATCGAGCCCGAACTCCTCCGCGCGCCCACGGCGAACCGCCTCGACGAGCTCCGGGTCGGTGTGCGACACGAAGTAGGGAAACGGTCTGGTCTCCGCGTACTCCTCCCCCATGAACAGCAACGGCACGAATGGCGAGAGGAGCACGGCCGTGGCCGCGACGCGCGCGCCGTCGACACCCACGAGCGACACGATCCGGTCGCCATGCGCACGATTGCCGACGTGGTCGTGGTTCTGGTCGAAGACCACGAAGCGCTCGCCCGGCAGGCCTCTGGCGCTACGACCGTGGTGGAGGTCGCGGAACACCGAGTACCGATGCGCGTACGCGAACGCCTCGCGGTAGCTCACGGCCAGATCGGACACGGCTCCGAAGTCGGCGTAGTAGCCGTCGCGCTCGCCCGTGAGCACCGCATGTAGCGCGTGGTGGAAGTCGTCGTTCCACTGGGCATCGCAACCGATACCGCCTTCCGCCTTGGCGGTGACGAGCCGGGAGTCGTTTGCCGCGCTCTCCGCGATGACGAAGGCCCGACGGGAGCTGCCGGCGCCGAAGGCGTGCACCGCGTCGGACAACTGCTCGACGAACGGATACGCGCTCGGATCTGCGATGGCATGCACTGCGTCGAGGCGGAGCGCGTCGATGTGGAACTCGTCGAGCCATTGGATCGCGTTGTCGACGAAGTAGCGGCGGACGGCATCGCTCCCCGGGCCGTCGAAGTTCAGCGCCTCACCCCAAGGAGTGCGGTAGCGGTCGGTGAAGTAGGGGCCGTACTCCGGAAGAACGTTGCCTTCCGGACCGAGGTGGTTGTAGACGACGTCGAGAACGACTGCGAGCCCCCGGCCGTGGGCGGCGTCGACGAGTCGCCGCAGCCCGTCCGGGCCGCCGTAGCTCGACTGCGCCGCATACGGGAACACACCGTCGTAGCCCCAGTTCCGCGTGCCGGGGAACTCGGCGACGGGCATGAGCTCGATCGCGTTGACGCCCAGGTCGGCGAGCGCGTCCAGCCGGTCGATGACGCCATCGAACGTGCCGTCGTCGGTGAACGTCCCGACGTGCAGTTCGTAGATCACGTATTCGCACAGCCCCGGACCGCGCCACCGATCGTCGGACCACATGAAGTCGGGATCGATCACCTCGGAGTCGCCGTGCACACCTTCGGGTTGGGCACGCGACGCCGGATCGGCGAGCTCGGGCTCGGAGTCGAGCGCGAATCGGTAGCGCGCGCCGGGCCCGAGCCCTTCGACGAACACCGAGTGGTATCCGGACGCACCCGGCACCATCTCGACGCGCTGCCCGCGCGGTCCGGTGACGACGACTTCGACGCGGCGTCGAGCGGGCGCCCAGACGGTGAACTCGACGCCACCGGCGCGCGGCCACGCGCCGAGACGCGTCATGCCCGACCCGTTTCGGGCGCGAGCAGCACGGCCCCCAGGGGCGGGAGCGTCAGGGTGAGTGACCACCAGTAGTCGTGCACGGGCGCGGGCTGCGCTTCCACACCGCCGAGGTTGACCACTCCCGAACCGCCGTAGATCTCGGCGTCGCTGTTCAACACCTCGCGCCAGAATCCACCGTTGGGAACCGGTACGCGCGCGTCGCGTCGGATGACCGGCGTGAAATTGGCGACGAACAGCAACGGTGAACCGTCGCGCGCGTAGCGCAGGAACGCGAGCGTGCTGTTGGCGCTGTCGTCCGCCACCGACCACCCGAATCCGGCGGGATCGGAATCGAGCTCGTACAGGGCCGGGTTCTCTCGCAGGACGCGGTTGAGGTCTGTGACCCAGCGCCGCACACCGCGGTGCGGGGGAAGGTCTTCGAGGTGCCAGTCGACTTGTCCGTCGTGATTCCACTCCCCCCACTGGGCGAGCTCGCCGCCCATGAAGAGGAGGCTCTTGCCGGGTAACGCCCACTGGTACCCGTACAGCAGCCGCAGGTTCGCGAGTTGCTGCCACGCGTCGCCGGGCATCTTCGCCGCGAGTGCGCCTTTCCCGTGTACGACCTCGTCGTGCGAGAGCGGCAACACGTAGTTCTCGCTGCCCGCATAGATCGCGCGGAACGTCAGCTCGTTGTGATGGAACCGCCGGTGGATCGGATCGCGCGACAAGTACAGCAACGTGTCGTGCATCCACCCCATGTCCCATTTCATGCCGAAGCCGAGCCCGCCGAG
>JAUZEI010000265.1 GCA_030839105.1 Actinomycetota bacterium | reverse complement strand
GACGAGATTTACGACGCCCACCGCGAGATCAAGGAGCGGGTGCTCGGAATCGAGCACCGCGTCTACCAACTCTTCGCGCTCCAACAGCCCATGGCCTCCGACCTCAGAGCCATGCTCGCGGTGTTGCGCATCCTGCACGAGATCGAGCTGACCGGCGGCCTCATGCGCAACGTCGCGCGTGCGACCCGGCGCCTGTATCCCCGGGAGCTGCCCCCGCGCATCCGAGGGATCATCGAACGGATGGGGGCCCAGGCCAGCGTCCAGACGCATCTGGCGGTCGACGCCTTCGCCGACACCGACGAAGCGATCGCATCGGCGCTCCCCGACATGGACGACGTCATGGACGACCTGCAAAAGGAACTCTTCCGTGCAATCTTCGCGGGCTTCGCCGGCGAGTCGACGGACGAAGGCGTGCTGCAGATGGCCGTCCAGCTCGCGTTCGTCGGGCGCGACTACGAGCGGGCCGCCGACCATGCGGTGATGATCGGGCGGTGGGTCGAGTTCATGATCACCGGGCAACTTCCGGGCGACGTCGAGTTGGTGTAGGCGCTTCGCGGCCACGGCGCCCCGACTGTTCGGGCGTCGTTCAAGTCCCGTTCACTCGTGCGAGGCCGCGAGGTCATTCTTCGTTCTTAGTCTCGACACCGACTCAGAAACCGTCGAAACAAAGGGACACCACCTTGATTGCAACGATGCGATCCCCTCGCGTCCGGCGCACCGTCGGCGCGCTCATAGCTCCCGTTCTCCTTCTCGCCGCCTGCGGAAGCAGCTCGAAGAACGGCAGTGGTGGGTCCGGAAGCACGACGCTGAACGGTTCCGGCTCGACGTTCCAGCAGACCTTCGACCAGACCGCGATCGCCGCCTTTCAGTCGAAGAGCAAGGGGGTCACCATCAACTACGCCGGCGGCGGATCGGGCAAGGGCAAGACCGACCTGCAGAGCAAGACGGTCGACTTCGCCGGTACCGACAGCCTCGTCAAGGACGCGGACGTCTCCAAGTACCAGGGCGGCAAGTTCCTCTACTTCCCGATCACAGCCGCGCCGATCACCGTGTCGTACAAGCTGAACGGCGTCGATTCGCTGCAGCTCAGCGGCCCGACGTTGGCCAAGATCTTCTCGGGCACCGTCAAGAAGTGGAACGACTCCGCGATCGAGAACGACAACGGCAACGCGACGATCCCCGCCACCGACATCGTGATCGTGCACCGGGCCGAAGCGTCCGGAACCACGAGCAATTTCACGAAGTACCTGGTCAGCGCGGGCGGAAGTTCGTGGACGCTCGGCAGCGGCGACACGGTCGAATGGCCGTCGAGCTCGCAGGCCGGTCAGGGCAACTCCGGTGTCGCCCAGACGATCTCGAACACCGATGGTGCGATCGGGTACGTCGACTTCTCCGACGCGACGCAGGCGAAGCTGAAGTTCGCATCGATCGAGAACAAGGCCAACACGTTCGTGGCGCCCAGCCTCGCGGGTGCGTCGGCGGCCGTCGCGGCGGCGACGATCAAGGCCGACCTGACCTACAGCCCGCTGAACGAGCCCGGTGCGAACGTGTACCCGATCACGTCGCCGACCTGGATCCTCGTATACGCGACCCAGACCGACAAGGCCAAGGGAACCGCCCTCAAGGACTTCCTCAACTTCGTCCTCACCGACGGCCAGGGCCTCGCCGAGGGCGTGAACTACGCCAAGCTGCCCACGTCGTTGCAGCAAAAGGCGATCGCCCAGTTGGCAAGCATCGTGATTCCCGCCTAACCGTCCGATGACGACCGTCGCACCGCCTTCGGAGCACGGCGCGAGCGGACCTCCCGCGGGCAAGGCCGGCGGCAAGCAGGTCGATCGAGTGTTTCGTGCGATCGCGTTTGCGGCCGGCTTGCTCGTCCTTGCGATCCTGGCCCTCATTGCGTACACGACGACCAACAAGGCCTGGCCCGCGTTCACGCATCAGGGCCTGAGCTTCTTTACGAGCACGCACTGGAATCCGAACGACGACCGCTTCGGTGCACTCGACTTCATCTACGGCACGATCCTGACCGCGTTCATCGCGGTCTGCCTCGCCATTCCCGCGAGCCTCGGCATCGCACTCTTCATCACCGAGCTCGCGCCCAAGCGCGTGCGATCCGGCGTCACCTACGTCGTCGACCTCTTGGCCGCGATCCCGTCCGTCGTGTACGGCTTCTGGGCCCTGGCGGTCCTGACGTCTCCGGCCAAGACCATCTACAACGACATCGCGAACAGCATCGGCAAGGTCCCGGTGCTCCGCAACGTCTTCGGCGGTCCGGCGTACGGCTCGAGCTTCATGACCGCCGGTCTCGTTCTCGCCGTGATGATCACTCCGATCATCACGTCGATCAGCCGTGAGGTGCTCACGACGGTCGCGCAGGACGACAAGAACGCGGCGCTCGCGATGGGGGCGACGCGCTGGGAGATGTTGCGCGTCGCGGTGTTTCCCCGCGTTCGCAGCGGACTGATCGGCGCTTCGATGCTGGGTCTCGGTCGCGCGATGGGCGAGACCATCGCGGTCGCTCTCATCATCGGCACCAGCCATCAGGTGACCTCGCACATCTTCTTCCCGGGCGACTCGATGGCCGCGGTCATCGCGCACAACTTCGGTGAGGCCACCGGTCTCTCTCGAGCTGCGCTGATCGGGCTCGGTGTCGTGCTGTTCGCGATCACGATCGTGATCAACATCGCCGCCCGGAGCATCGCCAACCGGACATCCGCCATGACGGGAGCACGCGCGTGACGGTCGCCTCACCTCCGGCGCCGCCGACCCACGAGGATCCGGGTGCGTGGATCAACCAGCAGGCGGTGAGCGGTCGTCGGCGGTTCACCAACGCGCTGGCGACCTCGTGGATGATCGGATCGCTGCTGCTTGCGCTCGTGCCCGTCGTCGTGATCGCGGTGTACGTCGTGAGCCGGGGCGCGTCGGTGATGAGCGTCGGCTTCCTGACGAAGAACATGCAGATCGTCACGCAACTCGCGGGCGGCGGGATCGCGCCCGCCATCGTCGGCACGCTGGTGATCACCGGCGTCGCCGCGGTCATGGCCATTCCCCTCGGCATTCTCGCGGCCGTCTACCTGAACGAGTACGGGCGCCAGAATCGCACCGCCAACGTCATCCGGTTCATGGCCGACGTCATGACGGGCGTGCCCTCGATCGTGATGGGACTCTTCGTGGCGACGATCTGGGTGAGCTCCGGGCTCCACTCCGGCTACTCGGGCTTCGCGGGATCGCTCGCGCTGGGCGCGCTCATGTTGCCGATCGTCATCCGGTCGTGCGAGGAGATGCTGAAGCTCGTGCCCGACGACCTCCGTCAGGCCAGCGACGCGCTCGGGGCCCGCCGTTGGCGCACCGTCGTCTCGGTCGCGCTTCCCGCCGCGCTGCCCGGCATCGTGAGCGGCGCCATGCTCGCCGTCGCCCGCGCCGCGGGCGAGACTGCGCCGCTGCTGCTCACGATCGGCACCACGAACGTCGTCAATTCCAACCCGTTCAAGGGCACCAACACGACGCTGTCGAAGGTCATCTGGGACAACGCGCAGACGCCGTTCGCGGCCGCGACCGACCGCGCGTGGGGTGCGGCGCTGACGCTCATCGTCATCGTGTTCGTGTTCACTGTGATCGCCCGGATCGTCTCGTCGCGCTTTGCAACGGTGAAGCGTTGAGGCGCTGAAGGGTCGACCGGCCCGACGGCGGTACCGCTCGGGAAAGCGATCTACTCCGGCTCGTCGCCGAGGTCCCACTCGAGGATCAGGTGTTCGCGCTCCGCATCGCGCGCGACGCGTTCGCGATTCCGGCGAAACTGCGGGTCGTAGACCGGCAGCAGCTGCAGGCGGGCCATCGCCCGTTGGCGAAACTCGTCGATCGCACGCTGGTCGCCGAATACGCGGTGGATTTCCCAGTGGGGCGCGACCGGGCCCGTGTACACCACCCGGACGTGTCCTTGCGGCGGGATCTCTTCGAGCTCTTCGGGGTCGATTGCCATCACGTGCTCCTCGTCAGACGACGGATCAGGGTAGCGCCGGGCACCGAAACGGGCGGACGACCTGTGGGATTCCGGGGTCGATGTCGATCCAAGGTGGCGCTCGCAACGGATTTTCACCAAATGCCGACATGAATTCTGGAGCCTTCCGGGTCTCCCGTGCGTCTAACCATTTGTCAGCGGCCGGATCAGGCCACGGGGTCTTGACGAAACCGCTGACGAAATCCGGCGCACGCGTCGAACCAACGATGACCGCGAGCCGTAAGGCTCCATCGAAGGGGAGGTAATCGTGGACGAGACCCCCGAGGAGTACGCATGGATGCTCAACGCCCGCTGCCGGGGCGCGGCCCCGACCGAGTTCTTTCCGTCTGACGGTCTCGGGGTCGAGTCGGCGCAGCACATCTGCCACGACTGCCCGGTGCGCGCGGAATGTCTCGAGTACGCGTTGGCCCATCGGATCGAGCACGGCGTGTGGGGCGGCGCTTCGGAACGCGAACGGCGCCGCATCCTTCGCCGCCGCCGCGATCTGATCTCCGCGCCGCAGAGTTGACGAGACCGGCGCACCAGCCCGCGCGAGCGGGCCGGGAATTGCCAGGGCGCGGCGGGTGTCAGGCCGTGGCGCACGTCTCGAGCAACAGCTCGACGTCGTCCGGAACCGAGACTTGGAAAGGCACCGCGCCGACGCCGAGGATGATCGTGTCGACGCCGAGTCCCTCCCAAGTGCTCACCTGCTCGCGGATCTCGTCGACGGTGCCGACCAGACGGCCGACGCGAAAGGTCGCGAGGTCGACGCCGTCGAGCACGCCCGGCGGTGACGACTCCCGGAGCCGGGCGAAGCGCCGGTCGAGGTCCTTTTCGTTCTCGCCGCACAGCGCGTAGAGACCGAGCGTGCGCCACATGCCGGAGGGATCGCGACCGGCGGCGGCGCACGCGTCGTCGTAGACGCGCAGGCGCTCGGCGTACGCGTCGGGAGTCCACGTCCAACAGGTGTTCCAACCGTCGGCGTGTTCGGCCGCGACGCGCAGGAGTCGGTCGCCTTTCCCGCCCACGAAGACGCGAGGCCGCGGATGTTGCGCGGCCGGCGGGTGGTTCGTCGCGCCGCGCGCCCCATGGTGCTCGCCCTCGTACGAGAAGGGGCCGCCGCCGAGGAGACCCTTCACCACCTCGACCGCGTCGACGAGCCGTTCGAGCCGCTTTCCGGGACGGGGCATCTCCATGTGCAACTCGTGGTACTCGGGCTCGTACCAGCCCGCGCCCAGCCCGATGTCGAGCCGGCCGCCGCTCACCCGGTCGACCGTCGCCAACGCCTTGGCGAGCACGGCCGCGGGCCGCAGTGCTTCGAGCGCAACGAGGGTGCCGAGTCGCACCCGCGGAACCGCGCGCGCCAACGCCGCAAGCGTGACCACCGGGTCGAAACAGCCCTCTCGCCGATCGGATCCTCCATACTTCGCGAGGTCGAGGAAGAGGTGGTCCGACAGCCAGACGGAGTCGGCCCCACCCCGTTCGGCGATGCGGGCGTATTCGACGATCGTCGCGAACCGCAACGGCGACTCGCCGGCGACGGAATAGTCGTATTGCGGTAGCGCCAAGCCGATACGCATGGCGGCGAGGCTATCCACGCCCCTGACGCGCGCTCCGAGCAGAGAACCCGACGAGGGACCGTCCGGGTCCGGCCCGCGAGCCCGTACGCTGGCGGACGTGTTGGAGTGCGTCATCAACGTGTCCGAAGGACGCGACATGGCGCGGCTGCTCACGATCGCCCGCGCGTCCGGACCGGCCCTCGTCGACGTCCACGCCGACGGCGATCATCACCGGTCGGTGTTCACACTCGCCGGACCGGGGGCGCACGACGCGGTGCCCGGTGCGCGGTCGCTCGCCCTGGCGGTCGCGGAACAGTGCTCTATCGCCGGCCATCAAGGTGAGCATCCGCGCTTCGGAGCACTCGACGTCGTGCCCTTCGTCGCGCTCGGCGGAACCCGCGTCGAGCGCGAGCAGGCCGCCGAGGAAGCGCGCGCGTTCGGGCAGTGGTGGGCGGACGAGTTCGCGGTCCCGGTGTTCTTGTACGACGACGCGGATCCCGAGCACCGTGACCTGCCCACCGCGCGTGCATCGGGTTTCCGTCACCGCAAGCCCGACTTCGGCCCCACCGAGCCGCACCCGCGCCTCGGCGCCACGGCGGTGGGCGCGCGTCTTCCGCTGGTCGCGTGCAACTGTGTGCTCGTGAGCCGCGACGTCAGCGTCGCCCGCCGCATCGCGCGTGACGTGCGCGAGCGCAACGGTGGACTGCCGGGAGTACGCGCGCTCGGGTTCTTCCTTGCGGAATCGCAGCGCGCCCAGGTGTCGAT
>JAUZEI010000260.1 GCA_030839105.1 Actinomycetota bacterium | reverse complement strand
CACGGCGGAATTCCTGCCCACAGTTGGCAGGGAAACGGGCGCCACTCTTGGCGCGCTTACGGTTCGTAGGTCCAGTCGGGACGCTTGCGGGACTGGTTCTCGTCGATGACGGCGTGTCCGTCGACGATGTCGACGAGCTTGGGCACGACGGCGCGGTGCTCGTGCGTGCACGTGCCCTGCAGATGCGCGTCGAAGTCGGCGGGGAACGTGCGCAGGATGCTTCCGATGACCTGCTGCTCCTCGACCGGTAGGAAACAGCGATTGCCGTCGGCCACGACCGAGAGCCAGTGGTTGATGGTCTCGAGGCTCGCGTCGGAGCCGCGCCCCGCGCCGATGTCGTCGAGCGCGCCCGTGATCGCACCGGTGCCCAGTTTGCACGGCGGGCACTGACCGCACGACTCGACCCACAAGAAGCGCGACATCTTCGCCGCGACGTCGACCATGCACGCGGTGTCGTCGTAGATGATGAAGCCTCCGGCGCCGAGGCCGCTCCCGGCCGCGGCGAACGTCTCGAAGGCCAGAGGCGTGTCGAGCGCGGCCTCGGTCAGTGGCGCGTTCGTCACACCGGAGAAGATGGCCCGCACGCGCCGACCCGGGCGCGGCGCGCCGAACATGGTCAAGACCTCGCGCAACGACGTACCGGCCGCGACCTCGACCACGCCGGCGCGCTCCGCGTCGCCGACGATCGTGCACACGATCGTGCCCGGCGTGTCGTGGGTGCCGATCGAGCGGTACCAGTCGGCGCCGTTCGCGAGCACGTGCGGCACGTTCGCGAGTGTCTCCGCGTTGTTCACCGCGGTCGGGTTCGACTCGTGCCCGCGCGTATGTCCGGCCTCGGGCTCGTGCGCCTGCCAACCGAGTTGGGGCGCGGTCGCGAACAAGCCGTGCACGTAGGGCGGCAGCCAACGGGGAAGTGGATCGTTGCCCTCGATGACTTCGAGCAGTGCCTTCTCCTCGCCGAACAGATATTCCTCCGGACCGCCGACGATCCCGACCGACAAGTCGCCGACCAGTCCCGCCTGCTCCATTTCGGTGACCGCCTCGGTCACGCGATCGCGCTCGGCCGAGAAGCTCGCCTTCAACGCGATGAACACCTCGGGTGCGTCGAGCGTCAACGCCGCGATCGCAAGTCCTTCGATAACCGGGTACGGATTTGCGCGCAGGATCGCGCGGTCCTTGAACGTTCCGGGCTCGCCCTCGGCCGCGTTGCAAACCGCGTATTTGTGGCGGCCGCCCGCCCGCCGAACCGTCTGCCACTTCGTACCGATGGGAAACCCCGCACCGCCGCGTCCGCGCAGCCCCGATCGTTCGAGCTCGGCGATCGTCGCCTCCGGACCGAGATCTCGGGCGCGCGCCAAACCTTCTCCGCCACCCGCATCGAGCCACTCGTCGATCGAGGAGACGGGTCGGTCGGGAAGCACGATCGTGAAACGTCCCATGACTGGATCTTCCCATGCCGTACGTGTACCGGCACCGGGAGCAGCGACCGACGTCGGCAGGCGACATGAGCGCCGGCGGCGCGACCGAGGCCGCGGAACGACTAGCGGCTGGAACGCTTCCGGCTCAGCGCGCGCTGGAGTTGCGCCTTGGTCATGCGCGACCGGCCGCTGATATTCCGTTCCTTCGCCTCTTCGTAGAGTTGATCGCGCGTGCGACCGCTGCCACCGTGCGTCCGCCGGTACCCGGCGCGCTTCTGCGACGAGATGTCGGTCCTCGACAACCTCGAAGAGGTCTTCGCCTCGCCCGCACGGGCGCGAGCCTTGTTCACCGTGCGGGCCGCGATCTCCTCGGCCCGTTTCTCCGGAACGCCGCGCTTGCGCTCGGACTTGCGGATCTCGTCGTACTGGCGTTCCCGCTTCGGAGACGACGCTCGCGGCATGACCGTACCTCCTCTGTGTGCGGTCAGGACGATGACGAGTGACCAATACCCGAACGCCCGATCCGCCCAAACTGCGGCGAACCTCCGCGCGATTGCGCGGGCGCCTCGCCGGGTATCCACTACGCCTGACAACCCCGACACAAGGACAAAGAGGGAGTTCCCAGTGAGTGACGAAAAGACCGGTCCCCGGTCCGCAGTCGAAGGCGTCGTCGAAGACGTGAAGGGCAAGGCCAAGGAGGTCGTCGGCCGCGTGAGCGGTAACGAGGAGCGGCAGCGGGAAGGTCAAGCCCAGCAGGACAAGGCTGCGGCCGAGCGCGACGTCGCGGCCAAGGAGGCCGAGGCCGAGAAGGCTCGCGCCGCGGCCCGCGCCCACGAGGCCGAGGAAAAAGCCAATCAGAGCTGAGTTTTCGCAGTAAGGCGTCTGCGCGGGAGCACCGGGACCTCGGCCCCGGGCTCCCGCGGTCCGCGCTCGGCCGAGGTCGCGGAAGGGGAGTGCGACTGTCGCGGCGTCAGCGCGCTCGGATCAACTGCACAGTGAAGCCGTCGAGGTCTGCTTTCGGTAGGACAAGCTTTTCACGAGCGCCGCTGCCAGCGCCGCGCACCTCACCCGCTTCTGAAGGACACGCCTTACCCGAAGTGGGGAGCGACTCGTCTCGAGCATCACGTCTCGAGCATCACGTCTCGAGCATCACAATCGTGCGGCCCACCGTCTGTCGACTCTCCATCGCCTCGATCGCAACCGGGATGTCGGCGAAACCGATGGTCTCACCCACTATCGGATGGATCGCGCCGGCGACGACCAGCTCGACGATCTCGCGCATGATCTTGGCGCCGACCTCGCTCGTAGCGAAGTTCCATCCCATCGCGGTCTTGAGCATCTCGGCCATCTCGGGCGCCTGGTACGCGAGGAGCACGCCGCACAGCTTGAAGTTCCCGAGCGCGACACGGCGCGGCACGATGAATGGTTCGTCGGCCACGAGCTTGTTCGACGCGAAGCCCATCATGAGGTAGCGGCCGTTGTAGGCCGTGCACTGCATCGACTTCTCCATGACGGCTTCACCGACGTTGTCGAACACGACGTCGACGCCACGGTTCGCGGTCTCGGCGAGCACGACGGGCGCGAAGTCGGTGTCGGTGTAGTTGATCGCGACGTCGGCGCCGAGGTCCTTGCAGAGTTGCACCTTGGCGTCGGTGCCTGCGGTCGCGAACACGCGCGCGCCCGCGTGCTTCGCGAGCTGGATCGCGGCCGAGCCCGATCCGCCCGCTGCGGCGTGGATCAGCACGCTCTCACCGGCCTGCAGCTCGGCGCGGTCGAACAGACCGAGCCAGGCAAGATGGAACGGGAAGTAGAGCGCGGCCGCGCCGGGCAGCGGGACCGTGTCCGGCATCTCGAACGCCGACACCGCCGGACAGATCGCGTATTCGGCGAAGCCACCGTTCGCACCCTTCGGCATGGCGACGACCCGCCGGCCCGCCCATTCCTCGGTGCCCGCGCCGCACTCGTCGACGACCCCCATCACTTCCATGCCGGGGCTGTACGGCAACTCGGGCCGGACCATCATGTTTCCGCCGGTGATGCGTTCGAGATCGTTGAGGTTGAACGGGATCGCCTGCACGCGGACGCGGAGCTCGCCCGGCTCCGGCGTGGGGACGGGGATCGTGTCGAGCCGGAGCACTTCCGTGGGGCGCCCGTACTCGTGCAACCTCCACGCGCGCATCGTGAGGACTTCACTCGACATGTGGTCACCTGTCCCGGTTTCGTAGTCGGTTCTCGTGTCTAACAGCCGTCATGGCGTGAGGCCAGCCTCTGCTTGCGGATGTAGAGAGATGTGTTTAGATTGAACCGAAATTCGCCGTGACCGGGGGGTCGCATGTTGTCGCGGAAGCTTTCGATGAATTCGCGCGTGCGGTGCGCGACGGTGTTGGTCGTGGTCGGATTCGTCGCCGCCGCGTGCGGAGGAAATCACGGCACCGCGACGCCCACCGCGTCCACCGCGAGTGGGCCGACCACCACCGCGCCCGCCGTTCCCAAGTTCGGCACCCTCGATTCGCCGTGCGGCTCCGGTAGCGCCAAGGGCGCGACCGACAAGGGCATCACCGACACCTCGATCACCGTCGGTTATGGCGACGACGCGGGCTACTCGGCCGCACCGGGGCTCGACAAGGAGATGTCGGACGCGGTCAAGCCGATGATCAAGTGGTGCAACGATCAGGGCGGTATCAACGGTCGCAAGGTCGTCGGCAAGTACTACGACGCGCAGGTGTTGCAGGTCACGCAAGCCATGACCCAAGCCTGTAACGACAAGGTCTTCATGCTCGTCGGCCAGGGGTTCGTGCTCGATGCGAACCAGGAGCAGACGCGCATCGGCTGCAAGCTGTCGACGATTCCCGGCTTTGCGGTCGGTACGGCGTTCGCGAGCGGATCTGGCATGCAGCAACCCATCCCGAACCCCGGCGACGAGGAGGCGCTTTCCTCCGCCTACCAAGTGGCGAAGTTGTTCCCGGACGCGGTGAAGAAAGCTGCGTTCGCCTACGCCGACTTCCCGGCCACCACGGAGACGCGTGACAAAGCGGCGGCCGGTTACCCGAAGGCGGGTTGGAAGTTCCTGAACTGCGACCAGCACTACAACATCCAGGGGGAGTCCGACTGGAAGCCGTTCGCCACCAACCTCAAGTCGTGTGGTGTGCAGGCCGTGGTCTGGGTGGGTTCGCCCGACCCCAACATGGAGAACTTCCTGAACGCGGCGAAGCAGGTCGGCTTCACCCCGATCTGGGCCACGGACCCGAACGGCTACACCGCCGCGTTCGCGAAGTGGAACGGACAGAACGGAGGCGCGGCCGACAAGGTGTACGTGCGCCAGACGAACGTGCCCTTCGAGCTCGCCGACCAGGTTCCCGCGGTGAAGCTGTACATGGATCTCGTGCAGAAGTCGCACGGCACGATCGGGCTGCTCGGCGAGCAGTCGGCCTCCGCGTTCCTCCTGTGGGCGACGGCGGTGAAGTCGTGTGGCTCGACCGTGACCGCCAAGTGCGTGCTCGACGCGGCCGCCGCCCAGAAGAACTGGACCGGCGGTGGGTTGCACCTCCCGACCAACCCGGGCGACAACACGGCGCCGAAGTGCGGGATGTTGATGAAGCTCAACGGCCCGACCTGGGTCAAGGTCGTACCCACCGACCAGCTCTTCGACTGCAACGACACCTACGTCGTGAAGGGCGTCAAGACGGCGGCCGTCACTGCGGCCAAGATCAACGCCCAGCGCATCTCGACGCAGTTCGGTACCTTCACGCCCAAGTAACGGCCGACGGCCGATCTCCGACGGCGTACCGAGGACCCGAATGAACCTGCTGATCAACGGTCTGATCACTGGTGCGGTGTTCGCGATCGCCGCGAGCGGTCTGGTGGTCACGTACTCGACGTCGGGGGTCTTCAACTTCGCACACGGCGCGCTCGGGATGCTCTGCGCGTACGTCTACTGGGACCTGCGGGTCAACGACGCCCACACGTGGCCGTTGCTCCCGAAGGG
>JAUZEI010000241.1 GCA_030839105.1 Actinomycetota bacterium | reverse complement strand
CTGGCTTCGAACGACCGATCATCGTGCGCGACCTTGCGCGAGGCAGCCAAGCGTTGGCAGGAGCTCGGCGTTCCGCACGAGGTGGCAACGGCACGGATGCTGCAGGGCGCCGCGTGCCGTCACGCCGGTGACCGGGACGGCGCCGCGACATCGTTCGAGGCGGCGCGCACGATCTTCGAGCAGCTCGGCGCGGCTCTCGACCTCCGCGACCTGGGCGATATCACCGGCGCCAAACTGCAACTCCCTGCCGGGCTCAGCCGGCGCGAGGTCGAAGTCCTGCGCCTGGTCGCAGCCGGGATGACCAACAAGCAGGTCGCCGCGAAGCTGTTCCTCAGCGAGAAGACGATCGCCCGACACCTGTCGAACATCTTCACCAAGATCGAGGTCGCTTCCCGGTCGGCTGCGACTGCGTTCGCGTTCGAGCACCACATCGTGAGATAAGGCGGCCCGACGCCCGGACGCCGCGGGAGCTTCGGGCAAAACAATCAGGCTTGACCGTTTCTTTTTCGGGCGCGATCGTCGAAGAGATGGTCACGGAGCCACTCGACAAGCCCGTGCAGGCGCGCAGCCTCGCAACCCGCGCCGCGCTCCTCGACGCCGCGGTCGAATGCCTGGCGGCGAATGGATACGCGTCGCTCACCACGAACGACATCGCGCGCCGCGCCGGTGTGTCGCGTGGTGCGCAACTCCACCACTTCCCGACGAAGGCCGATCTCATGGCCGCCTCCGTCGAGCACCTTCTCGATCGCCGGCTGCGCGAGTTCCAGGCCGCACTCACGAACGTCCCACCTGGCGCCGCCGACATCGACGCGCTCATCGATCTCGTGTGGTCGCTCTTCGACGGTCCCGCGTTCGTTGCGTGGGTCGAGTTGTGGGTCGCGGCGCGTACCGACGCGGTGCTCGCGGCGACGATGGTCGGTGTCGACCGCCGTTTCACCGCGGAGAGCCGGCGGCTCGCCGTCGAGGCGCTCGTCGACGTCGGCATGAACGACACGCAGGACTTCGAACTGTTGCGCGACTTCACGTTCGCGCTCTTGACCGGTCTGGCGGTACAGCACCTCGTACCGCGCGGGCAACGTCCCGCGTCCGACATCGTCGACACGCTGAAGGCCGTTGTCCCGCTGGTGCTCGAACGAGGTGGCCCCGAAGGAAGGTCGTGACGCGCGCCCGGAGGCGAACGGCGCTTACGGCGCTCGTGGTCGCGCTCCTTGCCGCGGCGGCGTGCAGCGATGGGCACGGGCGTAACTCGACCGCCTCCTCGACCGCTCCGCCGAGTGAGAGTCCGCGTCGGGGCCGACCCCTTCCCGTGGCCGTAGAGGTGCGTCAGCAACCGGAGGGCGCGACGCTCGCCGATCCGGCGTTCCGCGCGCTGGCCGGAGCACGCGCCGAATACGGACGCCTCGGCGGCTCCACGTTCCAGATCGAGATCCCCGAGGACTGGAATGGTCGCCTCGTGCTCTGGATGCACGGGTTCGCCGACCTCGCCAAGACGTTGCGCACGGGGCCGCCGAAAATCCGCCGTTACCTCGTCTCCCACGGATTCGCATGGGCGGCGTCGAGCTTCAGCAGCACGTCGCTCGTACCGGGGCGGGCGGCCGACGAGACGGCCGCGTTGTGGGACTACTTCGTGACGAAGCACGGCCGTCCGACGTGGACGTACGCGATGGGTACGTCGATGGGCGGCTGGGCGACGCACATCGCCGCGGAGCGGTATCCGAACCGGTTCGACGGTGCGCTCGCGTTGTGCGGCGCGGCCGGCACCACACCGGGACTGCGCATCGAGGCCGACTTCTTCGTCGCGGCGGCGTTCGTGGCCGGTGTGACGCAGGCCGAGTACGACGCTGCGCCCGACGTCGGCAAGCTGATCGACGCGCGCATTCTCCTCGCGCTCCAAAGCCCGCCGGCGCGCACGCGATTCGAGAACATCGTGATCGATCTGACCGGCGGTCCCCGCGCCTTCGACAACGAAGGAATCGGGCTCGAGTGGCAGACGAAGTGGCGGCGGGCCCGCCTACTCGTCGCGGCCCGTCTCGTTCCGCCCCGCACGGAGCCGTACCGGCTCGGTCCCACGAGTGACGTCACAAGTGCCGAGTTCGACGCGAAGGCGATCCGGCTCCACAGCGACGAGAAAGGGCTGCGCGCGTTCTCCGCCGGCACGGACGTCACGGGCAACCTGGCCATGCCGTTGCTCACGATGCACACGACGGGCGATGAGCAGGTTCCCATCGACCAGGCTCAGGTGTTGCACGCGCGCGTGCACGCCGCGGGTCGCGAGGCACTCCTGGTGCAGCGCGTGGTGAAGGACCCGGGTCACTGCGGCTTCTCCAGCGCCGAGCAAGAGGCCGCGTTCGCCGCGCTCCAACAATGGGTCGAGCACGGGACTCGTCCCGACGGGACCAACCTCGACCGCACGGACCTGCTCCGGCTCGATCGCACGTTCGAGCTCGTCCCGCGGCCCGCGTCGTCGGGCGCGCAGGCCGAGCCGGGCGACGTCACGTTGACCGGGACCGCGCGCCTCGGCGGCCGCGTCCTCGACGCGCAGTTCATCGGCGCGGTCGTGCTCGACCACGGACTCGTCACGCCGTGCAACGTCACCATCCCGCCGATCGTGCACGGAAGCTTCGAGCTGACCGTCTACGGACAGCACGAGGCCGGTTGCGGGCGGAGCGGCTCCCGGGTCGTGCTGTGGACCTACGTCGGGAGCCGGAAACTGTTCTCGACCAACGCAATCGACTGGCCGGAGAGCAGTGCCGCGAATGTCACCGTCGACTTCTCGACATCGGATCCATCGGGCGCGTCGCCGCGCGTGTTCGAGTTGAACGGCGAGGCCTACGGCCCGGATCATCAGCGGGTCCGGGTGGGCGCGCGCGTCGAAGCGTTCATCGGCCCGACGCGCTGTGGCGTCGCGTCGATCCGGACCGGCGTCTTCGACGGCTACATCCTGCACGTCGTGGGACCGGACGCAATTCCCGGGTGCCGGGTCGGGGCGCAGATCACATTCCGAGTGGACGGCGCGCCCGTCAGGGAGACCGTCGCCAACGGGGGAACGCCGCCGCGCCAGTTCGACCTCACGGCGCGTTAGCGACTCACGCCCAGCCCGACTTCGACTCGTCGAAGCGCAGCCGCCGACGCGCGACGAGCGCGAAGACCATGCTCATGCCGGCGAGGGCGGCGCAGGGAAGCGCGACGCCGCCGAGGCCCTGTCCGTCGAGCACGACAGAACGCATTCCGCGCATGGCCCAGTACGTGGGTGTCAGCGGCGCAATCGCGCGCGCCCACGCCGGCAGGAGGTCGAACGGGACGAATGCTCCGCCGATGGCACCGAAGAGCACCATTCCCAGATACGCGAACGCGCCGGCCTCCTGCGCGGTCCGGCAGATGGCGGTGACGCCGACCCCCAGGAGCACGAGACACACGGAGAACGTCACGATCAACGGCGCGAGCGCGAAGCCGTTGCCGCGGATGTGCAACCCGAAAAGGAGCACGCCGGCGACGATCAGGACGCCGAGCTGCGCGATCCCGATCACGACTCGCGGCAACGACTTGCCGGCGATGATCTCGAACGACGTCGCGCGACTCGCGCGCAGTCGGTCCCACGTCCCCCAACCGTGCTCCGAGAAGAAGGAGAACGTCACGAGCGACACGATGAAGAACGCCGACATCACCGCTTGGCCGGGTACGACGTGTTCGGCGCCGTTGGCGTGGGTGAAGCCGCCTTCGACGAGCGCGGGGCGGAAGGCCGGTTTGAGGAACGCGATCGTGATGACGGGAAACACGAGCAGCACGAGGATCGACACCGGGTCATGTCGCGCGAGGCGAAGCTCGTGGGCCACGATCGCCGCGAGCCGCCGGGCGGAACTCATGCCGCCGGTTCGACTTCCCGGGAGAGTCGCTGACCGGTGAGCGTCGTGAACACGGATTCGAGCGTCGGTCGCACGATCTCGATCGAGCACAGCGACGACGCGGCCGCGCCCAGCGCACCGAGGACGCGCGCGGCGGTGGCCGCGGGGTCGTCGGTCGCGATCCTGACCGTCGTGCCTGTCACGCTCGATCCCTCGACGTGCGCCGCGGATGGAACCTCGCCGGTGAACGACAGCACGAGCGCGCTGGATCCGTATTCGCGGATCAGCTCATCGAGGGCGCCGCGGGCGACGATGCGACCGTGATCGATGAGAGCGACACCGGCTCCGAGGTCTTCGATCTCCTGGAGATAGTGGGTCGAATAGACGACGGCCGAGCCCTCGCGGCTCAGATCCCTGACCAGGCGCAGCAACTCGCGGCGCGTCTGCACGTCCGCGCCCGTCGTCGGCTCGTCGAGGAGCAAGAGACGCGGCCGGTGCAGCACTGCGATCGCCGTGTGCAGGCGACGACGTTCGCCGCCCGAGAGGTCTCGTGCGCGCCTGTCCATGAGCTT
>JAUZEI010000219.1 GCA_030839105.1 Actinomycetota bacterium | reverse complement strand
GAACCGACGTCGACCTTCGGCGCGGCCACGGCGCTCTCGGTGGGTGTTGTGTATCCGGGCGCCGGCGAGGGCGCCGGCGAGGGCGCGGGCGCAGGTCCGGGCGGAGTTGCGGCCGGCGCGGACGAAGCACTCGCCGCGGCTTGCGCGGGCGCCGGCGCGGCTGCGCCGCGGTCTTCGGACGGACGGTCGTCGGCGGCCGACGACCCGAGCAGACCTTCGACGGTGCGGCGCGCATCGGCGACCGTGCGGCCGACTCGCTCTCGCACGATCGGCGGCCCGAACGCCATGGCGACCTGCCCGAGGCTCCGAGCCGTCGTGACGCGCTTCTGCACCTCGTCGTGGCGGCGATCGATCTCGGCCCGGCCGCGCGACACGAACATGTCGACGAACTGGGGGGCCGTGTCCTTCAAGAAGAGGCCGACGCCGATCGGCGCGTAGAGGAGCAATTCGAGTGTGCGTTCGATCCGATCGGAGTTCTCGGTCATGGAGACGTGGTCGATTCTCGCTCGTCGGCCGGCGGGGCGACCTCCGAACTGTCGATCTTCGACTCGACCGACGCGTTCTCGGGCTCGGGCTCGGAGTCTAGGGACGCGCGCCGCCGCTGACGAACGACGACGAGTGCGACCGCGGCGGCGAGACCGGCGATCGCAAGACTCATCCAGGTCGCCCACTCGCCGTAACGGACGTACGGCGTCTCTCCGCCCGTCGCCTCCACCGTGGTCTGCACGACGCGGGGTTGGAACAAGGACGTGCGATCGTGCACGACGCCGTCGGCGTCGATGACTGCGGTGATCCCGGAGATTGCCGCCTGCACGACCGGGCGACCCGTTTCCGCGGCCCGCATCTGCGAGATCGCGACGTGCTGCTCCGAGTTCGCCGATCGCCGGTACGAGCGGTTGTTCGTCGAGACGACGATGACCTGCGCGCCGTCGCGTACCAGCGGACGCACCTGATAACCGAAGGCCGACTCGAAGCAGATCAGTGTTCCGATGCGGACGCCCGCGACCGTGAACACGCCCGGCGTGTGCCCAGGCTGGAAGTCGCGCGGCACTTGCTCGAGTGCCTTCACGAGGTGCTGCAGTGACTCGCGGAACGGAACCGACTCCCCGAACGGGACCAGGTGCCGTTTGCTGTAGGTACCTGCGATGTGACCGGTCGGGTCGAAGAGCACGTCGAGGTTCGACGCCTTGTGGCCGTCCGGCGGCGCGTCGACGGTGGCGTTTGCGAGCACCCAGGCGTGATGCAGCCGGGCGATCCGCACGAGGTTGGAAAGGATGAAGGGGTCGGTGCGAAGGTCGGCAGTCGCGTCGGTCTCGGTGAGCGCGTTCATGCTCGACTCGGGGAAGACGATCAGGTCGACGGGGTCGGTGATCTGGCGGGCCAGGTCGAAGTGATGGATGGGTAGGAAGTGCGCCCGGAGCTCGGCGTCGCTGAGATCGCGGTTCTGGTCGTTCCCCTGGACGAGCGCGACGTGCAACGCGCCGACGACCGGTGGTTGGGAGCGGGTGACCGTGGCCGCCACCACCACGACTGCGATCAACGCGATCCCCGCCTCGGCGCGCAGGAGATTCGCCGGAGTGCGGCGGTCGGCGACGAGATCCGCCAAGAACGCGTTCAGCGCCACCGCCAGAAATGTCAGGAGCGTGACACCGCCCACACTCGCGACGGCGCGCGCCGGCGCGAGGTCGTGGAAGGCATACCCGATCTCACCCCACGAGAAGCCGCCGAAGGGCCAGCGCGCGACGAGTGCATCGGCGCAGACCCATACGGCCGCGGTCACCCAGGGATTCGCGACGCGGTGCGCGCGCAACCACCCGATGAGTGCGCCCGCCGCGGCCCAGTACAGAGCGACCGCGGCGCTGAACGGAACCAGCGCGATCGCGCCGAAGTACCAGATCCACGCGCACAACGTGCCGTAGTAGACGACGCCCGCTACGAACGCGAGCCCCGCCGCGCCCAGCCACGAGCGGCCGCGCCACGCGACGAACAGCGGTACCAGCGCGACACATGCGAGAGGCCCGAGATCGAGCGGTGGCCGGCTGATTGCGAGCAGTGCGCCGGAAGCGGCGGCGGCGACGACGCGCGCGACCGTCGCGGGTCGCGGTCGTCTCACGCGCAGTCGCGGCAGATCATGCGCTTCTCGTCGGCGAGTTGGTGACGAGGCAGGACCAAGAAGCAGCTCTTGCAGAGGAACTCGTTCTCACGACGCGGCACGATCTTGGTGCCGGTCTCGCCGCGCTCGTCGGGTTCGTCGTCCTCTTCCTCGTCCTCTTCGAGGCCCTGCGCGACGGTCCGCTCGCGCAGCACCACGTCGAGCGCTTCTTCGACGTCGTCGGGGTGGAGTTCCTCGTCGAGATCGACGACGTCGTCCTCCTCGTCCTCGGCCGCGGTCTCGGCGGGAACGACCAGCACGCCCGGCACCGCGACCACGTCGATGATCTCAGGGTCGATCTCTTCTACGAGGTCGTCGTCGAGGACCTCGTCTTCCTCGACGAAATCCTCTTCGAGAACGTCCTCGTCGATGTCTTCTTCGTCGAGCGTGGGCTCGTCTTCGAAGTCGTCGTCAGCCATTTGCGGGTGCCTTTTGCGGGGGGAGGGAGCGGGGAGCAGGCGTGTAACCGTCGCGCAGCGACAATCCTTCCCGCTCAATCGCCCTTTGGGGGCGCGGAGTATAACGCCGAGCGGAAGGGGTTCGGTGATCAACCCACGCACCCCGCCGGAGCGGCGCGAGCCCGCTGGAACCGGCACGGCAAAGGGGGTGGGCAGGCCGCTCGGGAGACCGTTGGGGCCGCTGGTTGGCCCGGCCCGCACGACAGCGGGCGGGTTATCGCAACGTTCTCTAACGAGGACTCCCGGACGACCGCCCAACCCCTTCGTAACGCCTCGCCCCCTGAGCAGCACACCGGCGCGAACCGGACTTCGTGCGGCCTGGGTCGGTCGACTCCGAGACCGAGGGCGTCGAGTAGTCAGCCTCAATCCGGAGACGATGTCAAGCGGTGGCCCGTCGCGGTGACCAGCACCGACGCGCGTCGTTGCAGGTCAACCATTGCACGAAAAATTCGAGATCAGTTCACGTTGGCAGCACCCGACGCATCTCAGCCGCGCGCTCCGCGTCCAACCGCTCCAGATCGTACGTTCCGTGGTCGACGAAGCGCATCGCTTCCGCGATCGCGTGATGACCCGCGCGTTCGGCAATCTGACGATGCATCTCCTGCGCGACGCGCCGATACGTCGGATGACCTTGCGGAGAACTTCGCAACTCGCACAGGTGCATTGCTTCGCGCGCGTTCATCTGCATCACGTAACGCATGCGATAGCCAAGTGAAACCGCGTACGCCGCCTGCTCCGGGAACGGTTCGACGAGCGCGGCATAGAGTTCGGCGGAACGTTCCATGGCTTCGTCGTAACGGCGCTCGAGTCCCGCTTCTTGGAGCGGAGCGGGCATCTCGTAACCGTGATGCGGCGTGAGTTGCTGCCACTCGATCGTCAGCATGCGGTGCCGCTGGAGATCGCGGAACGCGCCGTAGTCGCCGAGCACGTCGAAGCGGTATCCGGTGCGTTCGAACGCGCGCCCGGGCTTGTGGCGGCGATTCACCCGCTCTCCGACGTACGCCTGCATCAACGCGACGCGGTCGGACGCGGAAAGCAGACGCACGCGTTCCAACAACTGCGCTTCCGGCAAGCGCGTGTGCGGGTAACAGATCGCGGCGAGCACTTTGTCCTCGCCGTCGGGATCCCAGTCGGAGAGGCTGACCTCGGTCGTCGGCTCCGGGCGATCGGCACCGAAGACGCGCTGGACCAGCGCGCGGGTGTCGTCGCGCGTGGCGGCGAGGTACTTCGACCACGCACCACCGCGCACGGGTCGGTCGACGCGGACGAGGAACGACGGGATGACCTTCCGCAGCTCGTCGAGCATCAGCTGGGCGTACATCTCCGCTTCCGGGAGCGGATGCGACCGCATCCGCAACAAGAGCGCCTCGAAGGCCTGGCCGGTGCCGTAGATGCCGACGTTCGAGAGGGTGGCTGCGGGCAGCAGACCCCGGAGCGAGTCGCACGCCTTCGCCTTGATCGTCTGCTTGTAGACGAAGTCCGAGTCGGAGGGCTCCTTCGGGTAGCGCTCGCGTGCCCAGAGCATCATCGGTTCGAGGGTCGCGCTGTACGTGTCGAA
>JAUZEI010000136.1 GCA_030839105.1 Actinomycetota bacterium | reverse complement strand
GGTCGCCGTGGCCCTCGCTCGCGCAACGACGCGGCTTCGTGGTCGACGACGACGTCGTCACCGTCCACGGCGGCAAGGGAACATTCCCGATGGCCGATATTCACAACGACGACGCGCGCGACCTTCTCTACCTCATCGCCAAGAGCATGGCGTACCCACTGGCGAACATGTTTCTCGGCAACGTGGGGAACGGCGAGGTCGTGGTTGCCTTCAACCCGATGTGGGCCGAACGGTTCGGCGCTGCGTTCCCCGACGTCGACGACCTGACGGCGTACCTCCAGGAGAACGCCTGGCAGCCCATTGATCTGTGGCCCGCGGCCAACGCGCAGATGCTGCGGGAACGCGGCCGGGTCGACAGTCGCAACCGGGTCCATCTCGTCGAGCGCCCGGATCAGATCGTGCCGATCGTCTGCGGCGGCCTCGGCAGCCTGCACGCGATCGGGTTGCCGAGCTTCGGCGAGAGCACGATGCAGAGCAAGCCGGTCGTGCGGCGGTGACGATGGACGCAACGACGGTCGCAGCGGCCGTCGACGAGCTGGCCGCGTTCCTGCGCGCCGACGGCGCCGACCTTGTCCTCCGTGACGCGAATCCGAAGACCGCGCGCGTGCACCTCGCGCTCCTCCTCGACGATGTCAGCTGCGCCGATTGCATCCTGGCGCCCGACGAGCTGCGCAGTACCATCAGTGCCGCGTTGGAACGGCGGATCGCCGGGGAGTTCGAGCTCGTCCTCGACGACCCGCGCCGCGGTCAGTGACCGAAGCCCGCGCGGCACACGACGACACCGACGATCAGCTCGCGAGCTGGAGCGCGCTCGTCACCGTGTACCAGTCGGTGCTGCACGACGTCGTCGCGGCTCTCGAACGGGACGCGGGCTTGGATTCGGGCGTCTTCTCCGCGCTCGCGTACCTGGAACGGGCACAACCGCCGCACCGCCTCCCCATGGGAGAGCTGCAACAGGCGATGCATCCGCGTTACAGCCAGCCCGGGTTCAGCCGGCTCGTGCAGCGGATGGAAGCCGACGGCCTCGTGGAACGCCGGTCGGACCCCGCCGACCGGCGCGCGACCATCATCGTGACGACGCGAGGCGGTCGCAAGCAGTTCCGTACCGCGAACGTGGTCTACGCCGACGCGCTCCGCGTCTCGTTCGGCCGGCATCTGCGCGATGAGGAGCACGCGAAGCTCGCGACCGTGCTCACGCGTGTCGTCGACCAGCGCCGGAGCGCCGCCCGCCACGAGACCCGGAGCACATGATCGACCGGACGCGGCTGCCCGCGATCGTCTGGGGCCTTGTGTGGGATTCGCGGTGGAGGGACGGCCGGCCCCGTGTCATCGCGTCGAAAAGCGGTCACAGGATGGCCACTTCTGCGGTGATACTGGCGATAGGACGTGGCCGCCGGCCCGTGGGCACGCAGAGGAGAGACGACGAATGGACTGGAAGCTCGAGTTGGTGGCAATCCCGGTGACCGATGTCGACCGGGCCAAGACCTTCTACGTGGATCAGGTCGGATTCGTGGCCGACCACGACCACACGGTGAGCGACGAGATGCGGTTCGTGCAGCTCACACCGTCCGGATCGGCGTGCTCGATCGCGATCGGGCGCGGCATCACCGACGCCGAGCCCGGTTCGGTCCGGGGCATGCAGTTGGTCGTCCCCGACATCAACGCCGCGCACGCGTCGTTGCAGGAGCACGGCGTCGAGGTCAGCGACGTCCAGCACCTCCCATGGGGCGACTTCGTGTTCTTCAGCGATCCCGACGGCAACGGCTGGTCGGTCCAGGCGATTCCCACCCAAAGCTCGGCGTGAGATCGTCCGCCCCGTCGCAGCCAGTCAGCGCAGCTTGAACGGATCGACGTAAACGTCATCGATGTTCCACGACCCGGTGCTCGCGCCCCTGGTCGTGAAGACCAACGTGAGCGTCTGCGCACCCACTACGCCGCCCAGAAGATTCGGGACGCTGAACACGGGAGTGGGCATCCACTCCTGCGTTCTGTCGCTTGCGTTCACGTCGAACCCCGTCGACAACACGATCCCCGTCACTGCGTTCTGCACGAACGCCTGGACGTGCAGTGATGACGGGCCCGTGCCGGAGCTCTTTACGAAGAGCCGAACGGTGTTCTCCCCCATCGCGACACACGTCCTGGGTGAGATGGCCTCTGCGCCGCCCGCGATGGCGAGACTGTGTGCGTCGGCCGGGTCGGCGACGTTGAAGATTTCGTTGCCCGACTCGACGGATGCCCCAGCCGCGAGGCTCCACCCCGACGACCCGTATTCGAATCCGCCGTTGGCCTCCGGGAAGTACTGGTTCGTATCCCCCCAGGGTGCAAACACGGGCGACGACGCCCGAGCACCGCAGTTCGGGAGCAACGAGAGCGCCGACGCCGGGCTCGTCGTAGCCGAGAACGCCGAACCCGCGAGCGACATGACGGCCGCGCACACCACCACTCGGGTGACTGAGGAATTGCTCCATCGGACGCGCATCATTGTCGTCGGACACCCCTCACCTTTGACGTGTATGCAAGCGCCGACGCGGCCGCTCGCACGCTCATGGAAAGCCGCATGGGAACGGCCTCGTATCGGCGCACGCGGTCGACGCATTGCGCAACGGTGGCATCT
>JAUZEI010000079.1 GCA_030839105.1 Actinomycetota bacterium | reverse complement strand
GCGGAAAGCTCGGGAACGCGAGCGACGCCTCGACGTGATTCACGTCCATGTCCTCGAGCCGCGCCTTTTGGTCCCAGCAACCCTTGCGCATGTCGTCCATCGTGATCGGGCTCACGGTGATCTCGTCGCGCGGGTATCCCGCGGCGGCCGACAGCCGCGTCAGCGGGTACTGGAGGTCCTCGACGAGCCACCAGTCGCACCACAAGCCCTCTTCGTTGTCGGCGGCAGTGTCGTAGCTGAAGATGCCCCCGACGAACTTCATGTTCTTGACCTTGCGGCGCTCGATCCGGGGCCCGACCGCCTTGAACTTCTCCGGCAGGCGGTCCTGCCAGACGCTCGGCGGCTCGATCACGTGATCGTCGACGGAGATGATGCGAGGAATCTGCGGCGCCATGGCGGTCAGGCTACATGGGCGCTTTCGTGCGGGCTCCCAGCGCGCCCGGCCTAGGAAGTCCAAACGCCGAGGATGTCGTCGGTGGTGGTGATGGTGGCGACGAGGGCGAGCGTGTTGTCGATCACGGCTTGCGCGTAGTCACCGGGAACTCCTGCAACCGCGTCGCGCGGCATGACGATCTGGTATCCGCGATTCACCGCGTCGAACGCGAGGTTCGTCATCCCGATATTGAGCGAGACACCGACGCCGACGATCGTCGTGGCGCCGAGATTCCGCAGGATGGAATCGAGCTGCGTGCCGGTCATCGGGCCGAGGCCGTGATAGCGGGCGAGGACAAGGTCGCGGGCGTCGACACCGATCTCGTCCGGCACCTGCACCGCGACGCTTCCGGGGGTCAGGCGGACCGGCGACTTCTTCACGCCCGCGAAGAGACGCGCGTTGTGGTTGGCGCCCCGGCCGTCCGTACGCGTCTCGGCCGTGCAGTGCACCACCGTGATTCCCGCGGCGCGCGCCGCGTGCGCGAGGCGCGCGCAGTTACCGATCAGGTCGGTGGCGGCCGCGGCTTCGGAGAGCGCGGGTAACGCCGACGGCGAACCGACCACACCGTTCTGCACCTCTTGCAGCACGAGCGCGGTGTGCGCGGGCGCGACGAGGGCGCGCAGGTCGAGCGGCATCGGGGTTACTCCTCGACGAAGCCGGTGTCGGCGTTCGCGTCGCGCAGCACGTCCTTCAGGATCTTGCCCGCGGCGTTGCGGGGCAACGACCCCTCGCGCACTTCCCAGTGCTCCGGAACCTTGTAATACGCCAGCTGCGACGCGCAGAACGCGCGCACGGTCTCGACGTCGATCGTGTGACCGAGGCGCGGGACGATGACGGCCTTCACAGTCTGCCCGAGCTCGGGATGGTCGACGCCGATGACCGCGCATTCCTCGACGTCGGGATGATCTTCGATGCACTTTTCGATCTCGACCGGATAGACGTTCTCGCCCCCGCGGAAGATGAGGTCGCGCTTGCGCGAAGAGAGGTAGAGCCGACCGCCCTCCATTCGGCCGATATCACCGGTGCGCAACCAACGATCGGGAGTGATCGTGTCGGCGGTCGCCTCGGGACGGCGCCAGTAACCCGGCATCACCATCGGTCCGCGTAGGCAGACCTCGCCCTCTTCGTTCTCGGGCAACGCGTTGCCCAACGGATCCCGGATCTCGAGCTCCACCGTCGGTAGCGGTCGCCCGACCGACATCGGGAAGTCGATGAGCTCCTGGCCGTTGTTGAGCGTCGCGAGCGCGGCACACTCCGTCTGGCCGTAACCGATACCCACACTGTGGCGCGCGTTCGGGAAGATCTGGCGCGTCCGCTCGATCAAGGACGCCGAGACCGGCGAGCCGCCGCCGCCGACCGTCGTGATGCTCGAGAGGTCGAACTTGTCGGCGTCGGGAAAATTCACCATCCGATGGAGCAGCGTCTCGGTGAACGACCAACCGGTGCACTGCTCTTCCTCGATCACGCGCATCGCGACCGCGGGATCGAAGCGTCCCATCAGCCACACGCTCTTCAGCCCGACCGCGAGCATCATCACCGCCGCGCTGTGCAGACCGGAGACGTGGAAGAGTGGGCTCGACACCAACTGACACGGCGGCAACGGAGGCGGATCGTCGTCACCGCGCGGTGGCGCGAGCATGCTTGCCTTGGCGCCGTTGTAGAAGTTCAGCATCAGGTACGACGCGACGTTGCGGTGCGTATTGATCGCACCCTTCGGACGCCCGGTGGTTCCCGACGTGTACAGGATGATCGCGGGGTCGTCCTCGTCGACGTCCAGGTCGGCGAAAGCCGCGTCGGGGGCGTACGTCTCGAGCGCGCCGAAGTCGTCCTCCATCACGACGACCGGGACGCCGGGATCGCCTTCGATGCGCTCGACGCGCTTGCGGTCGGCGACGAGAACCTTGGGCTCGCAATCCTCGAGGAAGTACCGGATCTCCGGTGCGGTCGACCACCCGTTGAGCCCGACCGCGACCGCGCCGAGACTGATCGCGGCCCAGAAGGTGATGACCCACTCCGGGCAGTTGGCGCCGAGGATCGCCACGCGGTCTCCCGGTTGCACGTCGTAGCGATCGCGGAGCGCCGACGCGACCGAGGCGGCGAGGCGGGCGTGCTCGGCGAAGGTGATCCGCCGTTCGGTGACGCCGTCAGTGGCGAGCATGTAGGTCTTGTCGCCGAAGTCGACCGATTTGGTCAGGAGATCGCGCAACGTGCGGATCCGGTTCTTGAACGAACGGATCGTGACGCCCCCGACTTCGACGTCGACCAACTCGAACGGACCGCCGTCTGCGAGCAGGGTCGCCTCGACGCGCGCTATCTGGTCCGGTACACCGCTGTCTTCGGGTGCTCCGACGGCCACGCGCGCACCCTACAGCCGAGGAA
>JAUZEI010000051.1 GCA_030839105.1 Actinomycetota bacterium | reverse complement strand
GCTCTCGACTTGGTCCGTCTTCGGGACAATCACGTTCGATTGATCGAGAAGGTCGGCAACCGGCCGACCAGATTTACGATCCTCAGCAGGACGCCAAACGCGTTCTCGGCGAGAGTCGTGCAAGACGTACGGGTTCATCAGACCGTGGAACCGCATGGAAGGGTCACGAGCCGTGTTCGGTTTACGGAGCCGACCACGTATCTGATCCTTGTGGTGCTCAAGCGTGGTCGTTGGTACCTCGCTGCACTCGATGAAGCGAATCCTGCGAACGTTCGGCTGTGAGACGATTCTTCGCGGTCATGCTGCTGAGTTGGGTTGCACTCGTCGGGAACGCCGGCGCGTTCACCGGGGGCGGCGACACCGGTGAGAGCGGCAAGACAGACGTCCATCTCGAGGTCGGCGCGCCCGGTCAGGGCCTTCCCGGCCAATCGGGAGACGACGCAGGCAGGCCTTTGATTCAGTACACCATTCATTGGTCTACCGAGCCCGATGCGGCGCATCCGGGGTTCGACGGAGCGTGCAATGCCGGCACGGTCGCGGCTCCCATCTTCGGGTTCTCGTTCCACTTCGTGGGACGCGACGCGACCGGCAGGATCGTCGACGATCGGATCGAATGCATCGCACCGACGCCCGGCGCCGACCCGTCGCAACCGCCACTCCCGGCGATTCCCGCGGTGCCCACCTTCGGTGAAGCGTGGAACTCGGCGCAGATTCCCGCGCCGACCGTCATACTCGACCCCGCGACGCGTGGCATCACCGGCCTCGACACGCGCATCTCGACCACAGGACCGACCGAGGTCGTCATCGCCGCCGGCGTCCGCGGATACACGATCACCGGCACCGTGACGCTCGGCCACTACGAGATCGCCGTCGACGATCAACCGCCAACCAACGCGAGCAACGGCCGCTACGTGTTCGAGACCAAGGGCAACCACACGGTCGCCATCAGCGCGGTCTGGCACGGCACCGCCACGATCACCGGGCCCGGTTCGACCATCTCCGGCATCGACATGGGTACGGCGACCCTCACGAGCACGCGCACCTACCCGGTCCACGAGATCCGGTCGGTGCTGCAGCCCTGACGTCAGCGACCCACGGAAACACGCGCGCGGGCGGTGTGCCTCGCTCCTTCGGCGCGCAGCTCACTCTCGTAGAGCACGATCTGCTCGACCTGCCACGCCGCACCCACAGGATCGGTTCCGAATTCCGCGGCCAAACGTCGGAGATCGGTCGGCTCCCGAAACCGCGCCAGCGTCAGGTGGGGTACGAACACCGGATGCGCACGGTCGCGCGGATAACCGATCGGCGTCAGCCGCGCCTGCACTTCCCCGGCCAACGTATGCATCCAATCGGCATTTTCCCGCAACCCGAGCGCAAGGATCCGGGAGCGGCGACGAGCACCCAGCGGCGCGGCGCCGCCGAACGCGACGTTGCCCGGCCGGACGTCGAACGGTTCCGATTGCAGCGCCGACGCGACCGCGTCGATGTCGACGTCGTCGCCGAGAAACTGGACCGTGACGTGCCATTGGTCGCGCGTCGTCACGCGTCCGCCGCGCGTCGCCACCGAGGCAAGGCGATCGGCGATCGCGTCGAGCACCGACTCCGGTGGCCGGATCGCAACGAACGCGCGCGCCATCGGCTAACTGTCGCAGAGGCAGATCTCGTTGCCCTCGGGATCGCTCATCACGATCCATGCCCCGCCGTGCTCGCGCACCGGTTCCGCACTGGTCCGAGTTGCACCCAGCGCCGTCCAGCGCGCCGCCTCCGCCTCGATGTCGTCGACGATCACGTCGAGATGCATCCGGTTCTTCACCGTCTTGGGCTCGGGTACTTGTTGGAAGACGATCTTCGGTCCGGTCGCGTCGCCGGCCGGAAGACACGCCCGATAGGTGCCGGCCTCACCGCGCGCTTCGTATCCCAGCGCGGCGCAGTAGAAGGCGCGCAAGGCGTCCGCATCGGCACAGTCGATGTTGACCTCGACCCGGATCATCGTCGTCCCAGAGCCTCGAGTCGCTGGCGCAACAAGTTCAGGAGGGAAATCGTCGAGAACTGCCGCAGCCGCTCGCGGTCACCGGGCAGCCGCGTGCTCACGACCTCGGTGGCCAGACCCGGGATCGCGATTCCGAAGAACACCGTGCCGACCGCGACCCCGTCCTGCTCGGTCGGACCGGCAACACCGGTCGCGGAGATCCCGACGTCGGCCCCGAGTACGCGCTGAGCTGCTTCCGCCATCTCACGCGCCGCTTGTTCGCTGACGACCGACTCGGCGGTCACGCCCAGCAGCGAGCGCTTCACGTCGGTCGCGTACGAGCCGATCGTCCCTCGGAACGTATCGCTCGCGCCTTCGACGTTGACGATGCGGGCCCCGATGAGACCACCGGTCAGCGACTCCGCCACCCCGAGCGTCCAGCCGTGCCCGCGCAGCAATTCCAGAACGGCCGACTCCATCGTCTCGTCGTCGACGCCGAAGACCAGGTCCCCGAGGATGAGGCGGAGCTCCTTTTCCTCGAGCTCGACCAACGCACGCGCCTCCGACTCGGTCGCACCCTTCGCCGTGACCCGAACCACGAGGCCTTCGATACCGCGGGCGAGGAACGCGATCGTCGGGTTGCCCCCCTGGGCATCGAGCGCGTCGAGGCGGTGCGCGACGCTCTCGGCGAGCGCCGATTCCGACGTGCCCCACGTCTTCAACGAGGTCGACACGATCGCCGCAGCCTCGCCCGACCGCCGCAACAGGTCGGGGATGACGTGGTCGGTGACCATTTGCTTCATCTCGTACGGCACGCCCGGCACCGCGTAGACGATCTTGCCGTCGGGCAGTTCGCACAACAGGCCCGGCGCGGTACCGATGGGGTTCGGGATCGCCTGGCCACCCTCCGGCACGTCGGCCTGCCGCAGGTTGTTCTGGGGCATGTCGCGCACACGCGCCCGGAACATCTGCGCGATCTGTTCGGCCAACTCGTCGTGGCGCACGAGCGGAACATTCATGAGCTCCGCGATCGCGTCGCGGGTCAGGTCGTCCTGGGTCGGTCCGAGTCCGCCGCACACGAGCACGGCGTCGGAACGTGAGAACAGGTCGTGCAACGCGTCGACGATACGCGTCTGGTTGTCGCCGATGGCACGGTGCTCGTAAGAATCGATACCCGATGCCGCGAGCTGTTCACCGATCCAGGCACTGTTCGTGTCGACGATCTGGCCGAGCAACAGCTCGGTACCGATCGCAAGTACTTCGCAACGCATCTCTGCTTCCCCTTGATCAGGTGTCGAGGCGCTGCCAGTCGATGTAGCCGCGCCGAACGATCTGGAGTCCGGACACGACCGTCAGGACGACCGCAATCACGAACACGAGGTGCTGGAACCCGACCAGATCCGAGGTGAACGGCAGCAGCACGAAGCCGACCGAGCAGTACTGGGCAAACGCTTTGTACTTACCGAGCTTTTGGGCCGGCAGCACCACACCGCGCCGGCCGGCGACCGATCGATACACGCTGATGCCCAGCTCGCGTAGGACGACAAGCATGACGGCCCACCACGGGAACACGCCCCGATCGGCGAGTACCGCGAAGCCGCCCAGCACAATCAGCTTGTCGGCAACGGGATCGAGGAAGGCACCCGAGCGGGTCGCGCCGTCGCGGCGCGCGAGCCAGCCGTCGAGGCTGTCGCTTGCGGTGATCGCGAACCAGAGGCCGACGGTGAGCCATTCGGATCCGCGGTCCCGTATCAGCGTGAGCGCGGGGATCGCGATTGCGATGCGGCTCAAGGTGATGAAATTGGCGGGAGTCGCCAGCGCGTTCTGGCCGAACCGCTTCCTGGCACGGCTCGGCGGTGGCGCGGCGGCGGCCGTCACCGAGCGACCTTTCCTATTGGTCCGTCGTCCGGACGCAAGGCCTTGCAGTCGCGCGTCGCGACGAAGCGCG
>JAUZEI010000041.1 GCA_030839105.1 Actinomycetota bacterium | reverse complement strand
GTCGACATCGCGGCGACCGCGGCGTACGCACACGAGCGGACAGCACGCGTGATCGTCGACAACACCTTCGCGACGCCGTACCTGCAGCAGCCGCTCGCGCTCGGCGCCGACGCGTCGCTGCACTCGTCGACGAAATATCTCGGTGGCCACTCCGACGTGGTCGGCGGGTTCGTCGCGGTCGACGACGCGGAGTTCGCCGACGAGTTGCGATTCCTGCAGAACGCGATGGGCGCGGTCCCGTCGCCCTTCGACTGTTATCTGGTGCTGCGGGGTGTGAAGACGCTCGCGCTGCGGATGCGGGAGCACTGCACCAACGCGCAGGCGATCGTGCGCATGCTGCGGGAGCACGACGCGGTTGCGAAGGTGCTTTATCCCGACGAGTCCGAGGTCGCGCGCCGCCAGATGCGCGACTTCGGCGGCATGGTCTCGTTTCTCGCCAACGACGAGGACGCCGCGCTCGATCTCGTCGCCCGTACGCGGCTGTTCACGCTCGCCGAATCGCTGGGCGCGGTGGAGTCGCTGATCGAGCATCCCGCGCGCATGACGCACGCGTCGGCGGCCGATTCGCCGCTCGAGGTCGATCCGCGTCTCGTTCGGCTGTCGGTGGGCATCGAGTCGCAGGCCGACCTGGTCGCCGACCTCCGCCAGGCGCTCGACGCGGTCATGGCCCGCTGACCGCAACGCTCGAGAATCGCTGCACCCGACCCTCGGCGGTGACCGCTTCCGCGAAGTCGAACGGGATCGCGCGGCGCCAGAATGCGGTGGCGCCCGGGTTCGCCTCCAACTGGCGCACCTGCCAGTCGCCCGGAAATCGGGCGAAGAGATCGCGCGCCGCGGCCTCGCCGACTCCGGTACGCCGGTACTTGCGCAGGACGAAGAACTCGGCCATATCGTGCGGGACGCCGGTGCGAACGAGCGCGAAGCCGGCCCACTTCGCGGCGACGCGGAACAGGAACGGCCGGCGTTCCGGCTCCGTCCAGTAGACGTCGAGATACGGATATCCGAACCGACCGCGCGCGTCGACGTCGGTGCCGGTGAACTCGGAGAAGTCGTGCGCGTACAACTCGAGGAGCCGTCGCATCACGGGTTTGTCATCGACCGTTGCTTCGAGAACCTCGATGCCGTCCACCTCTAGAGACTCGCCTGTGACGTATCTGCTGATCCACGGCGGCGGGTCGACTGGACGCTTCTGGGACCGGCTGTTGCCATATCTCGACGGGCGCGTCCTCGCGATCGACCTGCCGGGCCGGAACGGCAAGCCGGCCGACTTCGCGACGCTGGGTGTCGACGACGAGGTCGTGTCGGTGCTCGCCGACGTCGCGACGGCCGACGTGACGGATCCGATCGTGGTCGTCGCGCATTCGTCCGGCGGCCTCGTCGTTCCGGGGGTCGTCAGCGGCCTGGGTGCGCGTGTCGAGCACGTCGTGCTCAGCGCCGCGCTCGTCCCGACCGAAGGCGGTTGCGGTATCGACTGTATGAAGCCGAGGCATCGTGAGGGACTGGTCGCGGCGGTCGAGCAGGCGCGCCGTGCCGGAACGGTGATCTCGTTGCCGGGCGCGCCCGCGGATCCCGAGCCGTTCCGTACCGCGTACGGCGGAGCCCCGCTCGACGACGACACGCTCGCGTACGTCGTCGACCCCGCCCGCTGCGTGGCCGACACCGTGCACCACTATTTCCAGCCGGTCCACTGGTCGACCGCCGGGGACGTTCCGGTCACGTATCTGTTGAACACGCGCGACCGCCCGATCCCCTCGTCGACGCAGGAGCAGATGGTCACGCACCTACCGCGCGCGCCGCACGTGGTGCGCCTCGATACCGGTCACGTTCCCGCGGTGACCGATCCCGAGGACTTCGCGCGTCAGCTCGCTTCGGTGGTCGGGCGCGGGGTGCTCTGAGCCCGGCGGCGCAGGAAGGCCGATCGCCGCGCCTTGCGCCAGGCGACGACCCCGACCATCGCCCACACCGCGAGCAGGACGATGGTGACGGACTGGTTCCGAATACCGATCGCGAGAATCGCCAGGCTGATCGCGACGAGCGAGAGCAGCGCGGGGAGACCGAACCGGTGGCCGTACGGAATCGGGTTCCCGTGTTCCTCCTCGAAGCCCGCGATGGCAAGCGGCGCGAGCTCGGCGCGGCACCGCCGGCATTCCACGACGTAGCGCCGGCCCCAGCTCGCACAGAACGCCCGAAAAACGCCGAACACCTCGTACTGCACGACGACGTCCCGTTCTTCCGAACCGCAGTGCGGGCACGGTTCACCGACCGAGATCCGGTTCAGGACGAACCCGCGCGTGCCCTCGTTGACGAGGATCATGGCGATTCCTGCGTGCGGCGCGGCGAGCCCATTCCGGTCACGCTCCTATGTCGGCTCGCGAGCGGGCCCGGTGTAGGGGAGCCGGTCGGGTCGTACGGCTCGAGCTCGATGCCGCGGTGTTCCAGCCCTTCCGAAGGCGGGCGGGTACAGAGCAGACGAGCGGCTCGCCGGGTGCGAGCCAGATTGCGTCCGGCTACGGGAAGGATTGGCCGACCAGGCGCCGCTGCTTGAGCTGGGCCTTGGCGTAGTCCTTGTTCATGAGCGCGATGAAGTCGATCGAGATCGACTTCGGGCACGCGGCCTCGCATTCCCGGTGGTTCGTGCAGGAACCGAAGTAGGTCTCCATGGTCTCGACCATCCCGATCGTCCGGTCCCAACGCTCCGCCTGTCCCTGTGGCAACAGGTTGAGGTGTTGCATCTTCGCCGACGTGAACAGTTGCGCGGCGCCGTTCGGACAGGCGGCCACGCATGCGCCGCAGGCGATGCACGCGGCCGCGTCCATCGACGCGTCGGCGACGGGCTTGGGGATCGGGATGAGGTTCCCGTCGGGAGCACCGCCGGTACCGACCCCGATGTAACCGCCCGATTCGATGATGCGATCGAACGACGAACGGTCGACGATGAGGTCCTTGACGAGTGGGAAACCCGCGGCGCGCCAGGGCTCGATGGTGAGATGGTCACCGTCGCGGAACTTGCGCATGTGCAGCTGGCACGTCGCAGTCGCGCGTTCGGGTCCGTGCGCCCGGCCGTTGATCATGAAGCCGCACGAGCCGCAGATGCCTTCCCGGCAGTCGTGGTCGAACGCGATCGGTTCCGTGCCGTCATGCATGAGCCGCTCGTTGACGACGTCGAGCATCTCGAGGAACGACATGTCGGGGCTGACGCCCGGGACGTCGTATGTCTCGAACTTCCCGGCGACGTCGGCCGAAGGTTGGCGCCAGACGGTCAGCGTGATGCGCATCGCGGCGGTGTGCGTGGTGGCGTCGCTCATCTGATCCTCTACTTGTACGAACGGGTCGACGGGTGCACGAACTCGAAGTTCAGTGGTTCCTTGTGGAGCTCGGGCTCGTTGTCGACACCCTTGAACTCCCAGGCCGCGACGTACGCGTAGTGCTCGTCGTCGCGTAGCGCCTCGCCCTCTTCGGTCTGGTACTCCTCGCGGAAATGGCCTCCGCAACTCTCGTTGCGTCGTAACGCGTCGAGCACGAGTAGCTCGCCGAACTCGAGGAAGTCGGCGACTCGACCGGCCTTCTCGAGTGACTGGTTCCGGCTCTCGTTCTCGCCGAGCACACAGACGTTCTTCCAGAACTCCTCGCGGATGGCGGGAATCTCGGACAGCGCCTTCGACAGACTCTGCTCGGAGCGCGCCATGCCGCAGTTGTCCCAGAGCACGTGACCGAGCTCGCGGTGGATCTCGTCGACGGTCCGGGTGCCCTTGATCGCGAGCATGCGCCGAACCTGGTCGTCGACGGCCTGTTCCGACTCGACGAACGCGGGATCGGAGATCGACACCGGCTTGGTGCCGAGCAATGGCGCGAGGTAGTCGCCGATCGTGTACGGCAACACGAAGTAGCCGTCGGCGAGACCCTGCATCAACGCCGACGCGCCGAGCCGGTTCGCGCCGTGATCGGAGAAGTTCGCCTCGCCGAGCACGAACAGCCCGGGCAGGTTGCTCTGCAGGTTGTAGTCGACCCAGAGGCCACCCATCGTGTAGTGGATCGCCGGGTAGATGCGCATCGGCACCTTGTAGGGATCCTCGCCCGTGATCCGGTCGTACATCTCGAAGAGGTTGCCGTAGCGCTCCTCGATCACCTCGTGACCCAGGCGTGCGGTTGCTTCGGTGAAGTCGAGATACGCGCCGTTCTTGAGCGGTCCGACACCGCGGCCCGCATCGACCTCGTGCTTGATCGCGCGTGATGCGACGTCGCGCGGCACCAGGTTGCCGAAGGCCGGGTAGCGGCGTTCGAGGAAGTAGTCCCGGTCTTCCTCGGGGATCTGATCGGGCGAACGGTTGTCGTCCATCTTCATCGGGACCCACACGCGGCCGTCGTTGCGCAATGACTCCGACATCAGCGTCAGCTTGCTCTGGAACTCGTCGCTCGCCGGGATGCATGTGGGATGGATCTGCGTGTAGCACGGGTTGGCGAAGAACGCGCCCTTCTTGGCGGCGCGCCAGGTGGCACTGACGTTCGAGTTCTTGGCGTTCGTCGACAGGTAGAACGCGTTGCCGTAGCCGCCGGTCGCGAGCACGACCGCGTGCCCGGACATCGAAAAGACCTCGCCGGTGTTGAGATCTCGGCAAACGATCCCGGCCGTCCGGCCGTCCT
>JAUZEI010000031.1 GCA_030839105.1 Actinomycetota bacterium | reverse complement strand
GTGCTCGCGGCTGCGTACAGCGTCGCCGCGGTACATGCCTCGGTCCGTTCGCGCGCCGACGCGGGTGTCATGCGCGATGCCGGCTCGTAGACGCCGAAGTGGGCGACGATGTTCGGTGCGTATTCCTCCACGAACGCCGCCAGTCGGTCGCGGTCGCGCGGATCGATGCGACGGAACTCGGCGCGGCGCAGGCGGCGGCGCGGGGGGACGAAGTCGATACCGACCACGTCGCCCGCCCACTCGCGCGCTTCGATCAGCTGCGCGACCCGCGTGCCGAGCTCGCCGCCCATTCCCGTGACGAGGACGCGCGCCTTCACGACTTCTCCGCTTCCGGACGCATGTGGGGAAACAGGATGACCTCCCGGATCGAGGTGACGCCTGCGAGCACCATGACGAGCCGGTCGACTCCGAGGCCGAGACCCCCCGTCGGTGGCAGCCCGTACTCCAACGCGCGCACGTAGTCGAAGTCGATGTCGTGCGCTTCGTCGTCACCGAGACGCTTCAACGACGCCTGGGCCTCGAAGCGCCGGAGCTGATCGACGGGATCGTTCAGCTCGCTGAAGGCATTGGCGAGCTCGCGCCCGTGCACGATCAGCTCGAAGCGTTCGGTGAGCGTCGGGTCGTCGCGGTGCACGCGCGCCAACGGCGACACCTCGCGCGGGTAGTCGCACACGAAGGTGGGCGCCTCGATCTTCGATTCCGTCGTCTTCTCGTAGATCTCCAGCACGAGCTTGCCGGGACCCCACGACTTCTCCCAGGGGACTCCGAGCGTGCGGCAGACGGCGCGCAGCTCCTCGACCGGCTGCGACGGATGCACGTCGACGCCCGCGTGCTCCTTGATCAGATCGATCATCGTGCGGCGCTCGAACGGCGGTGACAGGTCGATCTGGGCGCCGTCCCACTCGACCGTCGTGCTCCCCGTCGACTGCAGCGCGGCGTCGGCGATCAGCTCCTCGATGAGTCGCATCATGTCGAAGTAATCGGCGAAGGCCTCGTACAACTCGAGCATCGTGAACTCGGGATTGTGCCGCGTCGACAGACCTTCGTTGCGAAACACCCGCGCGAACTCGAACACGCGGTCGTAGCCGCCCACGATGAGACGCTTGAGATACAGCTCGGGCGCGATGCGCAGCGAGAGGTCGACGTCGAGCGCGTTGTGGTGGGTGGTGAACGGCTTCGCGGTCGCGCCGCCCGAGATCGGGTGCAGCTCCGGCGTCTCGACCTCGACGTACCCGCGCTCGGTCAGGAAGCGGCGCATCGCGGAGATGGCCGCGAACCGAATGTCGAACACGCGGCGGGCGTCGTCATTCGCGATCAGGTCGACGTAACGCCGGCGATAGCGCGTGTCGGTGTCGGAGAGTCCGTGCCATTTCTCGGGCAGCGGGCGCAGCGCCTTGGAGAGCAGCTGGAACGACGTCACGTTGACCGAGAGCTCACCGAGCTTGGTCTTCATGACCTTGCCCTCGACGCCGACCCAGTCGCCCCGCTCGATCTCCTCGCCGAAGCGCGCGAACTCTTCTTTGCCGAGCTCGCCCTGGCTCACGAAGAGTTGCAGCTCTCCGGTTCCGTCGCGAACCTTGGCGAAGGTCAGCCGGCCCTGCGGGCGCTTGAGGAGGACGCGACCCGCGATCCGCACCACGTCGTCGGTCGACGCGCCTGCCTCCACGACCTTTTCCCACTGCTCGCGGACCTCGTGCAGCGTGTGGGTGCGGTCGAACTTGACGGGATACGGATCGTCGCCGCGGGCGCGGATCTCGTCGACCTTGGCGAGTCGTGCCGCGAATTCCTCGTCCATCAGCGGTTCCGTTCGAAGATGATCCGGAGCCCGAACAGCGTGAGCCACGGTTCGTAGTGCTGCACCGTACGTGAGTGCGGGATGATCGGCTCGGCCAATCCCCCGGTGGCGATGACCTCGCACGGCCCGAGCTCGGCCACGAACCGGTCGACGAGTCCGTCGACCTGCGCGCTGAAGCCGTAGATCATCCCCGACTGGATCGACTCCGCCGACGACTTCCCGATGACGTGTTTGGGCTCGGCGAGCTCGACCCGGCGCAGCCCGGCGGCGCGACCGAAGAGCGCGTCCATCGAGATCTCGACGCCCGGGAAGATCGCGCCGCCGAGGTACTCGCCGTTCGCGCTCACGGCTTCGATCGTGGTCGCGGTACCGAAGTCGGCGACGATCGACGGCCCTCCGTAGAGGTCGTACGCGCCCACGGCGTTCGCGATCCGATCGGCGCCGACCTCCTTCGGATTGTCGTAGAGAATCGGCATGCCCGTGCGCACTCCGGGCTCGAGCACCAACGCGGGGAACCCGAAGTAGCGCTCGGTCATCTGGCGGAGCTCGGCCGTAACGCGGGGAACGCCCGACGAGATGGCGACACCCGTGATCGCATCCTCGAACGAGAACCCGTGGAAGCCGAGGAACTGTTGCACCATCAGCGCGAGCTCGTCGGAAGTGCGTTCGGCGACCGTGGCGATCCGCCAATGGTCGACCAGCTCGGCGTTGTTGAACAGGCCGACGACGGTCTGGGTGTTTCCGGCGTCGATCGTCAGCAGCATGGCATGGTCGACAACATCGTGCTCGGTTCCTCGGGGCGGCTTGTCGTTGCACCTCTCATGACATGTCCAGGCCGATGTCGAA
>JAUZEI010000647.1 GCA_030839105.1 Actinomycetota bacterium | reverse complement strand
GGCTCCGGAGGGCTGACCGAGTGGCCGAAGGTGCTCGCCTGCTAAGCGAGTAGGGGGTGATAAGCCCCCTCGAGGGTTCAAATCCCTCGCCCTCCGCCAAGCAGTACGGCATTCCGATCTCGAAGCGAAACGGGGATGGGGCACGGATGGCGCCGTTGTATTCGTTCGTGATTCCGGTTCTGGACGAGATCGCGAATCTCGAGGAGCTCGCGACCCGCCTCGCGGACGTCATGACCGCACTCGGCGGCGAGTGCGAGGTGATCCTCGTCGACGACGGTTCGACCGACGGATCGTTCGAGATGATGCAGGAGATCCACGCGCGGGACCCTCGCATCAAGGCAATCCGACTGTCGCGGAACTTCGGCCACCAACTTGCGATCACCGCCGGGCTCGAACACGCCCGGGGCCGCGCCGTGATCATCATGGACGCCGATCTGCAGGACCCGCCGGAGATCGCGCTCGAGCTCGCAGAGAAGTGGCGCGAGGGTTTCGACGTCGTCTACGCGGTTCGCGAAGCGCGCGACGGCGAGTCGCGCATCAAGCGCCAGACGGCGAAGTGGTTCTACCGGTTGATGGGTCGCCTCGGCGAGGTCGACATCCCTCCGGACGCCGGTGACTTCCGGCTCGTCGATCGGCGCGCGCTCGACAGTGTTCTCGCCATGCCGGAGCATCACCGCTACCTACGGGGTCTCTTCGCGTGGGTCGGCTACGACCAGACGGGCGTGCACTATCACCGCGCCGCGCGTCACGCGGGGAGCACGAAATTCCCGTTGCGCAAGATGCTCGGCTTCGCGGCCGACGGCATCGTCTCGTTCTCGATGGCGCCGTTGCGCATCGCGCTTTCCCTCGGCTTCCTGGTTTCGTTCGCGTCGATCTTCCTCGGCGTGCTCGCGGTCGTGTTGAAGCTGACCGGCCTCTACGCGGCGCCGGGCTGGGCGTCGCTCGTCGTGGGAGTCTCGCTGCTCGGTGGCATCCAACTCGTGGTGCTCGGTGTCATCGGTGAGTACGTCGCGCGCATCCACGAAGAGGTCAAGCGCCGGCCCCTCTTCCTGGTGCGCGACGCGGTCGGCCTCGATCAGGAGTCGGCGGCCGTGGTGGCCGACCATTCGTATCGAGACGGGCTCGCGTGATTCATCCCGACGACGCGGTCGACCCCGCCACCGGCGCGGCCGAGCCGCTCTTCGACGCCTACGCCACCGACTACCGGGATGCGGTCGCGAAATCGATCTCGTTCGCCCGCCGGGAGCACGACTATTTCGCCCGCCGGAAAGCCGAATATCTCACGGAGTTGACCGAGCGGCTCGTCGGGAAGCCGGCGGACATGGCCGTCCTCGACATCGGATGCGGGGTCGGGGTCGTCGACGGGTTTCTGATGCCCACGTTCCGCCAGGTGCACGGCGTCGACGTAGCCGGTGAGGCCGTCGCGCACGCCGCGATCGACCATCCCCGTGCCCGCTTCTCGGTCTACGACGGGCGCGTCCTCCCGTTCGCCGACGACACGTTCGACGTCGCGTTCGCGGCGTGCGTCTTGCATCACATCGACCGGCCCGAGCGGGCCGACTTCGTCGCCGAGATGCAGCGCGTGATTCGCCCCGGCGGGATCGGGGTCGTGTTCGAGCACAACCTCTTCAACCCACTGACCCGACTCGCGGTGCGACGGTGCGAGTTCGACGTCGGCGTACACCTGCTGTCGCGATTCGGAACGACGCGCCTGCTCCGGCGCGCCGGGGTGAGCCCGATCGCGTCCGCGTACATCATCTTGCACACGTCGGCGCGCCCGATGTTGGACACCGTCGAACGCAGGCTTTCGGCCATACCACTTGCCTCGCAGTACTACGTCGCATTCCGGCCCGCGGCCGCGCCGATCCGGTAGCAACACGCGTCCGGCCGCCGACGCGTCGACGCACGGATCGCGCTTGTTACCCTGCCGCCCATGAGCGACGACTACACGGCTGGTTTCGCGGCATTGGGTTCGGCGACGCTCGGCGAGAGCGGCGGCCGGCCCATGACTCCCCGGGTTCGGCCCGCATGGCGCGGCGCGCGCGTCAGCGCGCCCGCGTATCCGGTCACGTGCAGCACGGCCGACAACCTCGCGATCCACGTCGCGGTCGCGGAAGCGCCCGCCGGTTCGGTGCTCGTTGTCAACGTGGGTCACGAGCAGGCGCGCGGCTACTGGGGTGAGGTGTTGACGACGGCCGCGCAGTCGCGCGGGCTGGTCGGTCTCGTGATCGACGGCGGCGTGCGCGATGTCGACGCACTCGAGGCGCACGGGTTCCCCGTGTTCTCGACGATGATCGCGTTGCGGGGCGCGACCAAGCAGGAGCCGGGCTGGGTCGGCGCGCCGTCGATGGTGGGAGACGTCGAGGTGTCGGCCGGCGACTGGATCGTGGGCGACGCCGACGGGGTCACCGTGGTGCCGCAGGTGCATGTCGACGACGTGCTGGCCGCCGGTCGCAGGCGCGCGGAGAAGGAAGAGCACTACTTCGCCGAACTGCGCTCCGGCCGCACGACGCTCCAGCTGCTCTCGCTCGACGACGCGCCGATCGAGCGCGCCTGACCCGACGACGGGATCCCGCCGGGGTCAGCCGACCCGGTGCAGCAGGTTGCGGTCGGAGTGTTCGACGACTGCGCCGTAGCGCGCGTGTTCGACCGTGGTGAGCTCGTCGTACGCCCAGGTGCCGTCGTCGTTGATCGTGACGGTGCATTTGTAGTTCGACGTGCGCGCCGCGGTGGCGAGGAACCGGTTCGACAACACTCCGTAGATCTCAGAACCGCACTCCGCGTGCATCGCGAAGCTCTTCGCGTCGGGCGTGCTGTCGCCACCCGCGAGCACAAGACTCCCGCGCGGCACCACGAAGCACCGGAAGACCTGGCTGTCGATCGCGTCCCACAGCCAGTAGCCGACCTCGGTGTGGAAGGGATTCTCTTCCTCGCCCCGCCACGCCGCCATGCGGTAGTCGAGGCCGTACAGCACCTGTTGGCCGTTCTCGACGGGGCCGAAAGGCTTCATCGAGGTCTTCTCCCGGTAAGGCGTGTCCTTCACCTTGCCCTCGACGTTGGCGTAGGCGAAGTCCAATCCCTGATCGCCTTCCCACTCTCCGATCAGTCCGGCGAGCGGCCCCCATTCGGTGTTGTCACTCATGCGCGCATGTTATTGAACGAGGTCCCGATCGGGGTCCCCACTACATCACCACCACGGAACGGAGTACCTCGCCGCGCTCCATCTTGTGGAAGGCCTGTTCGACCTCGTCGAGCGCGATCGTCTCTGACACGAATTTGTCGAGCGGGAATCGGCCTTGCAGGTAGAGGTCGATGAGCGTCGGGAAGTCGCGCGACGGGAGGCAGTCGCCGTACCAGCTCGGCTTGAGGGCGCCACCTCGCCCGAAGAAGTCGATCATCGGGATGTCGGGGAGGGCCATGTCGGGCGTGGGGACGCCGACCTGCACGACGGTGCCCGCGAGATCGCGTGCGTAGAACGCCTGTTTCAACACCTCGGGCCGGCCGACGGCTTCGATGCACACGTCGGCCCCGTTGCCGTCGGTGAGTGCGCGTACCGCCTCGACCGCATCTTCCTTCGACGCGTCGATCGTATGCGTCGCCCCGAACCCGAGCGCCCACTCGAGCTTGCGGGCGTCGAGGTCGATCGCGATGATCGTGCGCGCCCCGGCCAGCCGGGCGGCCGCGATCGCCGCGTTACCCACGCCGCCGCACCCGAATACGGCGATCGTGTCGTCGCGCTGAATCCCTCCGGTGTACGTCGCGGCACCGAAGCCGGCCATCACGCCGCAGCCCAACAAACCCGCGGCGGTGGGGTCGGCGCGGCCGTCGACCTTGGTCGCCTGGCCTGCGGCGACCAGCGTTTTCTCCGCGAACGCGCCGATGCCGAGCGCGGGCGAGAGCGGCGTACCGTCAGCCAGCGTCATCTCGTGGGTCGCGTTGTGCGTGTTGAAGCAGTACCAGGAGCGGCCGCGCCGGCACGCGCGACATTCTCCGCACACCGCACGCCAGTTGAGGACGACGAAGTCGCCGGGCGCGACCACGGTGACGTCGGGACCAACCGCTTCGACGACGCCCGCGGCCTCGTGCCCGAGCAGGAACGGGTAGTCGTCGCTGATGCCGCCCTCGCGGTAGTGCAGGTCGGTGTGGCAGACGCCGCACGCCTGGACCCGCACCTTGGCTTCACCGAAACCGGGATCGGGGACCACGATCGTCTCGACCGTCACCGGCGCCTTCTTGGCGCGTGCGATCACGCCGCGCACCTGTTCGCTCATGGCGCCGAATCTACGTGGCGATCACCATGACGTCACCTCGTCGCCGCACCTCAGGGGATCACGACGTTGGGCGGCGAACCGCCCGCAAGCACCGTCGCGACGGCGCTCGTTGCCATTGTCGCCATCCGTGTGCGGGTCGCCTGCGATCCGGAGCCGATGTGCGGGAGCAGCACGGTGCGCGGCGCGCGG
>JAUZEI010000667.1 GCA_030839105.1 Actinomycetota bacterium | reverse complement strand
TCGACACCGATGGTTCCGGTAGCGCGGACCATCGGCCGCAAGCGAGCGCTGGAGATGCTGTTCACAGGCGAGATGATCGACGCGCCGACCGCGCTCGACTGGGGACTCGTCAACCGGGTCGTACCCGCCGATCGCCTCGACGCAGAAGTGACCGCGCTGGCCGAACGCGTCGCGACCGCGAGTGCGTACGTGCTCGCGTTGGGTAAGCGCGCCTTCTACGCCCAGGACCAGCTGCCCGAGACCGCCGCCTACGACATCGCGGAGCCGGTCATGGTCGACAACGCTCAGGCGGCCGACGCGCACGAAGGGATGCGCGCGTTCTTGGAGAAGCGCGCGCCGCAGTGGCGGAACCGATAGCCGGCGCCGCGGTTCGCACTCGCTTCGACGCGATCGCACCGCTCCGCCACCCCGCGTACGCGCGTCTGTGGACGGGCGCGTTCGTGTCGAACATCGGCACGTGGATGGAAACGCTCGCGCTCGGCGTCTACGTCACGAAGCACACCGGGCAGGCGGCGTGGACGGGAACGATCGCCGCCGCAGGATTCCTGCCGATCGCGTTCTTCGGGCCGATCGGCGGCGCACTCGCCGATCGCCTGCCCCGCAAGCTCCTGCTCATGGCGACGACGTTCGTGCAGACCGGGCTCGCCGCGCTCCTCACCGTGCTGTTCGTGGTCGGGCATCCGTCCGCCCCGGTTCTGACGATCATCGCCTTCGGGAACGGGATCTGCGCCGGACTCGGCTTCCCCGCGTTCCAGGCGATCCTCCCGGACCTCGTGCCGGTCAAGGACCTTCCGGGCGCGATCGCGCTCTCGTCGGCGCAGTACAACCTCGGGCGCGTCGTCGGGCCGGTGCTCGCCGGCGTCGTCATCGCGGTCGGCGGCTACGCGTGGGCGGAGGCGGTCAACGCGCTGAGCTTCTTCGCCGTGATCGCGGTACTGCTCACGCTCGCGTTGCCGAAGCCGCGCGAGGGCGCGCGCGACGAGAAATTGCTCCACTCGATCGTCGGAGGATTTCGGTTCGTGCGGCGCGAACCCGGCTTGCGCATCAACGCGATCGCAATGTGCCTCAACACCTTTCTTGCCGCACCATTCATCGCGCTCGTTCCGGCGATGGCCGACAAGGTGCTCCATACCGACATCGGCACTTCGATTCTGATCGCGGTTCAGGGTGTGGGCGCGGTGATGATGGCGTTCTCACTCGGCTGGCTGATCCAGCGCTTCGGGCCGCGTCGACTGCTCGTCGGGCTCATGGCCGCGCTCCCATTTGCGCTGGCGGCCTACGCCTACGCGCCCGACCTCATCCTGTCGTCGCTCGCGATCTTCTTCGTCGGCGGGCTGTATCTCGGCGCGTTGTCGAGCTTCTCCACCGTCGCGCAGTTGCGCGCGCCGGCCGCCATTCGCGGTCGCGTGCTCGCGGTCAACACGATGATCCTCGGCTCGCTGTATCCACTCGGCGCGGTCGTCCAGGGCAAGGTCGCCGACGGGATCGGCCTGCGCGCGACCACGTTCGGCGCGGCCGCGATCATGGCGGTCGTGCTCGGCGTGGTGCGGATCGTGCGGCCCGGGATCACCCGCGCCCTCGACGTCCCCGTCGCAGTACCCGTCGCCGCGGCGGTCGGTTAGGTTCCCGGCCATGACAGTCGTGGAATTCGAACGGCGCGATCACATCGCGCTCGTCACGCTCAACCGGCCCGAAGCCCGTAACGCGATCAGTCCCGAAGTCAGTCAGGCGATGGCCGCGTTGCTCGACGAGATCGAAGCCGACGACGCCCTGCGCGCCGTCGTACTCACCGGTCGGGGCGAAGTGTTCTCGGCGGGCGCCGATCTCAAAGTCGTGGCGCAGGGCAACGCCAACGACATCGCGCGGGGCAAGGGAGGCTTCGCGGGTGTCGTGACGCGCGATTTCCCGAAGCCGTTGATCGCGGCGGTGAACGGACCCGCGCTCGCGGGTGGCTTCGAGATCGTGCTCTCGTGCGACCTCGTCGTCGCCGCCGACACCGCGCGCTTTGGCATCCCGGAGGTGAAGCGCGGGCTCATGGCCGCGGCCGGCGGGCTTATCCGGCTCCCGAAGCGGGTGCCGCTCGCAATCGCACTGGAGCTCGCGATGACGGGCGACCCGATCGACGCGCAGCGCGCGCTCCAGCTCGGGCTCGTGAACCGCGTCGTCGGCGCCGATCAGGTCATCGACGAGGCGATCGCCCTTGCGGAACGGATCGGCGAGAACTCCCCGATCGCGGTCCGCAACTCGCGGCGCCTGGTGCGAGAAGCCGCCGAGCTCTCGGAGGAGGAGGGCTGGAAGCGGACGCTCGAGCTGATGATGCCCGTCTTCGAGACCGGCGACGCGATCGAGGGCGCCACCGCCTTCGCCGAGAAGCGCCCACCCGTCTGGCGCAGCACCTGACGCAACGTTGCAAACAGTTTGCAACGTTTCGGACGCCCAGCGGTCATTTTCGTTGCTATCTGTTTGCAACAATTTGGGCGTGCAGGGGTCACTTCCGTTGCTATCTGTTTGCAACAATTTGGGCGTGCAGGGGTCCCTCCGTTGCTATCTGTTTGCAACAATTTGGACGTGCAGGGGTCGGTTTTGTTGCTATGTGTTTGCAACTTTGGGGGCCGGGTCGGAACCTTGGGAGTGGTTACTCCTAGAATCGGAGCGTGACGGCCGACCGGACCGATCAGGGCCCTCAGCAGTGGCGGGTCGAGGAGTTGGCCCGGCGCGCCGACCTCTCCGTCGACACCATCCGCTTCTACCAGAAGCGCCGGCTGCTCCCGCCGCCGGAGCGTTCGGGACGGGTCGCCTGGTACGGACCCGAGCACCTCGACCGGCTCGCGCGGGTGCGCGAGCTGCAGGGTCGGGGCCTGACCCTTGCGCTCATCGGCCGCATCCTCGACGGCGACCTCGACCCGACCGACGCGCCCCTCGCGGCCGCGGTCGCCCGGGCCGA
>JAUZEI010000563.1 GCA_030839105.1 Actinomycetota bacterium | reverse complement strand
GGCCGGCGCGCTCGCGGCCTTCCGGGCCTTCAACTTCGACCGGATCTATCTCCGGCCCGCGGCCCGGAAGCAGGCCGAAAAGGTCGTCGGTCTCCTGAGCGGGCTGGTCGATTTCTTCGTCGACGCTCCCACGCGCATGCCGAAGGCAGCGACCGGCATGCACTCCGATCTGCCCGCAGGTTCGCTCGAGGCGGCCGCGGTCGCGGTGCGCTACGTGAGCGGGATGACAGATCGTTACGCGCTCGGTCTGGGCGTCGAGCTGCTCGGTTGGCGTCCGGAAGACCTGCCGCGGGGCGTGTGAGCCGCGTGGCGACCCCCTAGCCTGCAACGCGTATGGGCATTCTCGACGACGACGTCGCGCGGGTGCGGGAGGCGACCGATCTCGTCGCGTTGGTGAGTGAGCACGTCGCGCTGAAGCGCGTCGGCCGACGCTTCCAGGGACTCTGCCCGTTCCACCAGGAGAAGACGCCGTCGTTCTCGGTGAGCCCGGACAAGGGCGTGTGGCACTGCTTCGGCTGCCAGAAGAGTGGCGACGCGATCACCTTCGTGCGCGAGGTCGAGCATCTCGATTTCGTCGAGACGATCGAACGGCTGGCCGGACGCGCCAACATCACGCTGCGCTACGACGACGCGTCGTTCTCGGAGGAGCGGAAGCGCAAGCAGCGGCTGCACGCGGCGGTGCAGGCCGCGATCGACTTCTACCACCAGCGCCTGCTCGAGGCACCTGATGGCGGGCTCGGGCGCCGCTATCTCCGCAGCCGCGGCTTCGACGGCGACGTCGTCCGCAAGTTCTCCCTCGGTTGGGCGCCGGAGGGCTACGACCCGTTGAGCTCACACCTGCAGAAGGCGAAGTTCTCGCGTCAGGACGTGGTCGACGCCGGGCTCGCGTTCGTGAACCGCGCGAACAAATTGCAGGACGCGATCCGGGGCCGGTTGATGTTCCCGATCTGGGACACGCGCGGCGATCCGGTCGGCTTCGGCGGTCGTACGCTCACCGACGACGGGCCGAAGTACAAGAACACCTCCGAAACGGCCATCTACCACAAATCGCGATTGCTCTACGGCCTGAACTTCGCGAAGGGCGAGATCGTCGCGCAGGGTGAGGTGGTCATCTGCGAGGGCTACACCGACGTCATGGCGTTCGCACTGTCGGGAGTTCCCGTCGCGGTCGCCACCTGCGGCACGGCACTCGCCGACGACCACTTCCTGACGCTGAAGAACCTCGCTCGCAAGGTCACGCTCGCGTACGACGCCGACGCCGCCGGTCAGGCCGCCGCCGAACGCTGCTACCAGTGGGAGCAGCGTTTCGAGGTGCAGTTCCAGGTCGCCGATCTACCCGCCGGCCGCGATCCCGCCGACGTGTGGAAGGACGATCCGCAACAGCTCGAAGCCGCGGTGAAGGGCGCGATGCCGTTCCTCGAGTTTCGACTCGAACGCCTGTTGCGCGCGGCCGACACGTCGACGCTCGAAGGTCGGGCGCGCGCCGCGCAGGAAGGCGCTGTCCTCATCGCCGAGCACCCGAATGACCTCGTGCGCGATCAGTACGTCATGAAGCTCGCGGGTCGGCTCGAGATCGAGCCCGACCGCGTGCGTGATGCAGTCGGCGACGTCCGCACGCGTCCGCACGTCCGTTCCGCGGCGCAATCCGCGTCCGGCGCGCCGGCAGTTCCGGCCGCGCAGGTTGTCGATCGGCGCGAGCTCGACGCGCTGCGGTGGGCGGTACAGGCGCCCGAGTTGATGAGCGGACGTCTCGACGTCACGTTGTTCGTCGATCCACTCGCGCGGAGTGCGTTCGCCGGACTCACCGAATTGCCATGGCACGAGTGCCTCGAACGCTCCCAACCGGAGGTTGCAGCCCTGCTCCAGCGCCTCGCGGTCGAGGATCTCGACGATCGCGGGCCCACCGAGGAGCTCGCAACGCATGTAGTGGTCAACCTGGTCGAGGCTTCAAGTCAGCGTCTCCTCACGTCGATGTTGAGACGTGAAGATCCGCGTACTTCCGAGATCAAGGCGCAACTCGACGCGCTCACGAACGCGCGTGCGTCCGAACACTGGGATACCGCCGAAGCGCTGGCCGAGCAGTTGGTAACGTGGATCACCGATGACGCAGACCCCGGAGTCTGATACCGACCCGTCGACAGACGGACCCGTACTTCCCGTCGCGGAGATTCCCGCCGGCGCGGCGGCGACGGAGAGCGCGGCGCCCGATAGCGCGGCGCCCGATAGCGCGACGTCGGCCGTCGACGATGTGGTCGCGCAGGTTCGTGAGCGCGGCTTCATCACGACGGGTGAGATCTTCGCGGCGTTCCCCGACCTCGAACCCGACGCCGACGAGCTGCGCAACATCTGGGAGATGTTCGAGTCGCGCGGTGTCAAAGTGCTCGACGAGATCGCCGAGGAGCTCAAGCTCGAGGACGAACGGCGAGGGTCGTCGCCGGTAAGCGCGCCGGCGCCGCCCGCGCGTCGCGCCGAGCACCGCCCGAATCCCACGTCGCGGCCGGGCGCCGCCTCACGCGGCGTGTCGTACGACGAACCCGATCCCGATCTCGTGTCGGTGCGCGCCGCTGCGCGCCCCACGCACAGCGAGAGCGGGGGCAGCTTCGATCCGGTCCGCATGTACCTGAAGGAGATCGGCAAGGTCCCGCTGCTCACCGCCGAGCAGGAGGTGACGCTTGCCAAGCGGATCGAAGCCGGGCTCCTTGCACGCGAGAGGTTGAGCGGAGTCGACGCCGAGGGCAAGGTCGTCGAGATCAGCGAGAACCAGCGGTCGAGCCTGCACGCGGTGAAGCGCGACGGAGAGTTGGCGCGCCGGCAGTTGACGGAGGCGAACCTGCGCCTCGTCGTGTCGATCGCGAAGCGTTACGTCGGGCGCGGCATGGCGCTGCTCGACCTCATCCAAGAAGGCAACCTCGGTCTCATTCGGGCAGTCGAGAAGTTCGACTACACGAAGGGGTTCAAGTTCTCCACGTACTCCACCTGGTGGATCCGCCAGGCGATCACCCGCGCGATCGCCGATCAGGCCCGCACCATCCGCATCCCGGTACACATGGTCGAGACGATGAACAAGGTGCTGCGCATCTCGCGCCAGATGTTGCAGGAGCTCGGCCGTGAGCCCACGGTCGAAGAGATCGCAACGAAGGTCGAGATGACTCCCGACAAGGTGCGCGAGATCCAACGCATCGCGCAGGAGCCGGTCTCGCTCGAGACGCCGGTGGGGGAGGAGGACGACAGTCTCCTCGGCGACTTCGTCGAAGACCCCAACGTGATCGCACCGGCAACTGCGGCCGCGCGCGCGTTGTTGAACGAGGCGATCGAAGAGGCGTTGCAGGAGTTGAACGACCGCGAGCGCGCGGTCGTGCGTCTGCGGTTCGGTCTCGACGACGGTCAGATTCGCACGCTCGAGGAGGTCGGCAAGGAATTCGGTGTGACGCGCGAGCGCATTCGCCAGATCGAGTCGAAGACGCTTGCGAAGCTGCGGCATCCGACCCGTTCGCAACGGCTGCGCGACTACCTCGAAGAGTCCTGAGGTACGGGGAGCCGCTGCTATCCTCAAGCGCCATTCCGGGGTAGCTCAATTGGCAGAGCGGCGGACTGTTAATCCGTAGGTTGAGAGTTCGAGCCTCTCCCCCGGAGCC
>JAUZEI010000665.1 GCA_030839105.1 Actinomycetota bacterium | reverse complement strand
TGATCGCCACGGCGATAGGTGGAACGAGCAGCAGGTACACGGCGGCCTCAGACGATCTGGCGGGACTTCTCAGGCGAAGTCGATGAAACGCTACTCCTGCGCCGTCGGCTCCGGCAGTCCTTTCGGCGGCAGTCGGGCGCTTCATAGCCAACCGTGACGACGAGCGTCAGCTGTTGACCTTCCGTGGTTCTCTCGTGACGGCGCGCCACGCTTCAGGGGCTGCCGACCCACTCTGCGTCACCGTCGCCGAACACCTGATGCTTCCAGATCGGCACCGATGCCTTGAGGTCGTCGATCAGGCGACGGCAGGCGGTGAATGCCTCTCCGCGGTGGGCGGCGCTGGCCACGACCACCACGGCGAGGTCGCCGATCTCGAGGTTCCCGACGCGATGCTGCGCGGCGAGGGCGACCGCGGCCGACGCGGCCGCGGGCGGAGCGACCGGCGCGCCGGCCGCGGACGCGGTCTCGCGTCGCGGCCGCCGGCGCGCCGGCGGCGGAGCCGGCGCGTGGCGACCGGCGATGCGCAGAGGCAGCGGCGGCGGCGTGTCTGACTCGGACTGGTCGGCGGACGCCGGAGGCTGCCCCGGCCCGGCCTCGTTCAGCTCGGAATGGTTCGCTTCGGGCTCGTCCGACTGGAGCGTCTCCGATGACGACGTGCCCGACGCGCCCGACGCGCCCGCGGCGTCGATGGGTGCAGCCGCGGCCGTCTGCAGCACCGCAACCGTTGCCCGTACCGCCGCAAGCTCGTCTCCGAGCGCGGCGGCGTGTGCGCGCAACCGGTCACCGTCGGCACGCGCCCGCACGCTTTGGGCCTCGGCGTCGGCGATGCGGCTGCGCAATTCGTCACGCTCGGAAACCGCGGCGGCAAGGGCGGCTTCGGCTGCACTGCGCGCGTTCCCGGCCTCACGCGACTCGCGCCGTAGCTTGCCGAGGGTGAGGTCGAGCTCGCGCGTCCGCGCGTCCGCCGTCTCGATGTGCTCGGCGAGCGCCACCTCGAGCGCACCGATCTTCGCGGTGGCGTCGACGACGCGCTGTTCGGTGACCAGCCGCGCGCCCTCGGAGTCCTGTAGGCGCGCCTCCAGCTCGCGGCGCTGGACCACGGCCGCGTCGCGTTCCGCTCGAGCCTCTTGCGCGGCGTCTTCGGAGGCGTCGATGCGGGCGCTCAGATCCGCGATCCGCACTCCCAGTTGACCGATCTCGGAGACCTTGGCGTCGAGCTCCGCGGTCAGGTGCCCGATCGCACCGTCGCCGGCCGTGAGCTCGGCGAGCTTCGCCGCGAGCCGATCGCGATCCGAACGGGTGTCGGCGAGCTCCTGCTCGGCGGTGGCGAGCCGGATCATCTCGTCCTCGGCGCCGTGCCGGGCGTTCTCGGTGGCGCGCTGCAGGCTTCGCTCCGCGAGCGACCTCGCAGTCTCGGCCCGGTCGAGCTCGACGCGCAAGTCGGCGCGGGCGCCCTGCTCGTCCCGCAGCCGCGTGACGTACTCGTCGAGCAGACGGTCGTGCTCCGAGAGCGAGCTCCGCAGGTTTGCGACCTCGTCGAGCGCGTGTTCGTGCTCGTCCTGCAAATGCTTCAGCTCGTCGGCGATCTCCGCGCGCGCCGCGCGCTGGGCGCTGGCGCGCTCCTGCGCCTGGTGGCGCGTCTCGTCGGTGGTCAGGCGCTCGAGCTCGCGGCGCAGCGCGGCCGCTTCCTGTTGGGCATGGGTGCGCGCGCTGAGCTCCTGCTCAAGCCGCAAGTGCTCGTCGGCGAGCACCCGGCGCGCTTCTTCGGCCGACCGGTAGTTACGACGCGCCGCGTTCTCGAGCTCGGCGAGCCGCTGGCGAACCGCGCGCCGACCGGTGTCGACCGTCGCGGGCACGGCCACCGGGTCGACGGTGAGCGCGGGCGGCGGGGTGGGCGGCAACTGGGCGCGTTCCCTCTCCGCGAGTAGCTCGTCCAAGAGCAGTCGCGATCCCCCCGTGCGGCGCGACGCGTCGTCCGCGAAGTCCGCCGGCCAGTGAACACCTGACCCACGCATGCCGAGAATGTCTTCGACCAGATGCGCGCGTTTTCTTGAGGCCGACGCCTGATTTTTCGCGCGCTCTGTGGCTGCTGTTCGTGGAGTTGACGAGCCGTAGCTCTGCAACCGGTTGGGCTCAGTCCGGGCGGCGCTCGCGCGCGAGAGCCTCCTGCGCGATCGACGCGACGTGGCGCCCGGCGCGGTCGAAGATCCGAGCCGTCCCGAGCCCGCGCGCGTCCGCTACCCCGCCGCCGCGCAACTCGAAGAGCAGCCACTCGTCGGCGCGGAAGTCGCGGTGGAACCAGATCGCATGATCGAGGCTCGCGGTGAAGACGTGCTCCCAGACCGGCACCTGCGGATGGGCGCCGAGCGCGGTGCCGAGCGGGAACTCGTCGGAGAGATAGGCGAAGGCACAGGCGTGCAGGAAGGGGTCGTCGCCCAGATCGCCCCGGGCGCGCATCCACGCGAGCTCGTACGGCTCGGGATCGACACGGCGCGCCACGCTGTGGCGATCGAACAAGAGGGGCGTGGGTTCCTCGGGGAGCGTCTCCGGCGCCGGCGCCCCGTTGGGCGCGGTGACGGCGTCGATCTCGGTACCTCCCTCGGGCGCGTGGAAGCTCGCGATCAGGTTCAGGATCGCACCACCGGCCTGGTACGCCACGACCTGGCGCGTCGCGAACGACCGGCTGTCGCGAACGCGCTCGACCTCGTAGAGCACGGGCTGGTACTCGTCGCCCGCGCGCACGAAATACGCGTGCAGCGACTGGGGACGGTGCGGGCCTTCGACGGTGAGGCACGCGGCCCGCAATGCCTGGGCGACCACCTGCCCTCCGTACAGCCGCCCCCATCCGAGTGCGGGGCCGCCGCCGAGGAACGCGTCGGGCTTCACCTTCTCCAAGGCGAGCAGGGACGCCAGATCGGTGACGGGATGTATCGAGACCACGCTGCAGACTCGCGCCGCCGGGCGCGCCCGGGCGAAGTGAGGCTCAAGAGGGAGGCGCGTTCCATACGCGCAGCGCGCGCTCGTCGTGCTCGGATCCGACGACGCTGATGGTCGCGGGATCGAGCACGAAGTGCGCGCCCTCCACCGGCGCGAGCTCCAACGCGACGGCGACGAGAACCCGCGACGCATGACCGTGACCGAAGCACACGACGTCGCCGCCGGCTCGCGCGACCCGTTCGAGCACGCGCCGGGCCCGGGCGGCGACTTCGTCGATGGTCTCACCACCGGGAACCGGCCCGCGCCAGATGGTCCACTCGCTGAACTCCCCGCCCCGGGCGCGGATCTCCGAGGTCGTGAGCCCTTCGAGCTCGCCGTAGTCCCACTCCCTCAGGTCGTCGTCGACCACCGCGTCGGGGAAGCCGGCCGCGGCCGCGGTCGCGCGGGCGCGCGCCATCGGGCTGGTCAACGACACCGCGAATGCATGGCGCGCCAGTGCCGGCGCCAACGCGCGTGCGGCGGCGAGCCCCGTCTCCATGAGCGGCACATCCGTACGGCTCGTATGGCGACCGGTGGCGCTCCACTCGGTCGCACCGTGGCGGATGATCCAGAGCTCTCCGGACGTGCTCACCCCGGCGTCACCTCATCTCGACGGCAGCACTGCGGAGCTCGTCGCGGAAGTCGGGATGCGCGATCTCGGCGAGGGCCTGCGCCCGTTCCCGGACCGTGCGGCCGCGCAGCTCGGCCGGGCCGTACTCCGTGATCACGAGGTCGACCTGATGCCGGGGCGAGGTGACGGTCGAGCCCGGCACCAACGTCGACACGATTCGCGAGACCGTCTCGCCGCCCGAAACCGCCGTCGCCGGCATGCACACGAGCGACCGGTCGGTCAGATCGAGACCCGACTGCGCGAGGAAGTCCTCGTGACCACCGATCCCGGAGAACTGCCCGCCGCCGAGCCGGTCGGCCACCACCTGTCCGAAGAGGTCCACGACCAGCGCACCGTTGATCGAGACGACGTGGTGGTTCCGCGCGATCGCGTCGGGCGCGTTCACGACTTCGACCGGCAGGAAGCGCACGTCGGCGTTGTGATCCAGCCACGCGTACAACTCTGCGGTACCGAGGGCGAAAGTGGAGATGGATAGCCCGACGTACTCCCCCTTGCGGGCATTCGTCACCTTGCCCGCTTGGTGCAGGTGCATCAGACCTGTGGTGAACATCTCGGAGTGAACGCCGTAGTTGCCGCCGGATCCGCCCGCCAGGACCTCGACGATCGTCGACGGGATGCCGCCGATGCCCGTCTGCAGGGTGCATCCGTCGACGACGAACTCCTGCGCGAAGCCGGCAATCGTGCGGTCGACGTCGGAGGGCACCTCCTCCGGGAGCGCGTACGGCGCGACACCGTCGCAGACGATCACGTCGACCTCGTCGACGTGGAGGGCGTGGAGGAACTCCGGTGGGATCCCGAGTGTGTGCGGCAACTGCTCGTTGGTCTCGACGATCACGAGCCGGTCGGGGTCGCGAGCGGCGCGGTGCAACTCCCCCACCGTCGCGCCCGCGTGCAACGAGAGACTCATGAATCCGTGTTCGTCGGGCGGCGCGGCGGCCGTCGTCATCACCCGCGGCGCGAACTGCTCGGCGATCGTCACGAATCGCCGGAAGTCGGCCGGTATGAACTCGACGTTC
>JAUZEI010000518.1 GCA_030839105.1 Actinomycetota bacterium | reverse complement strand
CCGACCCTCAGCGCTCCCACCGCCGGCCCCACTCCCGGCACATCGGCCGCCGGTCGCGACCGGGAGACGGTCGCCGCCCTGACGGATCAGTTGGTTTCCGAGAACTGGATCCGAGAACCGCTGCGATGGTTCCCCCGGGAGTTCGCCGGAGCCGTCGGATTCGACGCTCTCGCCTATCCATTCGACTCCGCCAGGGGATGGGGGACGGTCGAGACCCCGGCGGTGCGCCTACTGATCCTGCGCCAGGAGAGCTTCGACGCCGCTCCCGACGCGTTGGCGTCGTTCCTCGGACTACCCACGCCGGTGGCGATCCCGCGGCGCAACGACGGCGCCCGCGGGCGCTTCGCCGGCGCCTACGCCCGGTTCCTGCAGGAGGCACGCCTGCCGAAGGCCCTGCTCGACGAGGCCTACGACTCCAAGTTCGCGCGACATTTCTACGGGCCGGCGGAGATGCAGGCATTTCGCCGGCGGTGGTCCGGCGCGTAGTCATTTGCACACCGTTCGTGCGGGTTTCGGCGCCCGGCCCGCCGACCCACGCCTGTAGGCCGCCCGCGCACGCGCATTACGATCCCTCGAAATCTCGGGGCAGTTCGGCAAGCGCAGGAGGGCAGACCGGTGGCAGAAGGTAACGGCGGCGACGAGTCGGGGGCGGCGGCAGCGCCGAAGCCACAGCCGCGGCCGCAGACCCGCGCGCCCATCGGTGGCATGGTCAGGGATCCTCGGGACGACGAGGTGAAGACCGGTCCGTCGCTGACGGGCTTCCTCCGCGACCGCGTGAGCACGGGCATCCAGGGCGGGCTCGTCTTCATCGGTGTGCGGCGACCCCGCAACCCGGACGGCACCCTCGGCCCGCGCTCTTGGAAGCGCCTCTTCATCTTCCTCGGCACGGTCTTCGTCATCGCCTTCATCTGGACGTCGATCCACATCGTGAAGCCCGGCACCGTCGCCGTCCCGGTCACGCTCGGGCACTCGGGCGATCCGATCGGGCCCGGCTTTCACATCACGCTGCCGTTCACCACGACGTACGGGATGACGGTGCGCATCCAGAACTACACAATGACCTCGAACATCGGAGAGGGCGCGAAGGGGAGCACCGACGATTCGGTCGCAGTGCTCGGCTCCGACGGCGGCGCCGCCAACGTCAACGCGACGGTCCTCTACCGCATCGATCCGAAACAGGCCACCTTCGTCTACAAGACGCTCGGCACGAGCTACACGAACTCGGTGGTCAGGCCCTCGGCGCGTGCGTGCATCCGCACGCAGTTCACGTTGTATCCGATGATCGACGCGGCCACGACCGACTTCAAGAAGATCGAGGCCGACGCGGCCGAGTGCTTCAAGAACAAGGTCGAACCGCGAGGACTTCTGCTCCAGGACTTCCAACTCCGGGAAGTGACGCTGAGCACGCAGCTCCAGAGCGCGGTCAACTCGAAAGTCGCCTCACAACAGAACGCCGAACAGCAGAAGTTCGAGCTCGCTACCGCACAACAGGGCGCCGACATCACGCGTATTCAAGCGCTCGCCACCGCCGACTCCCAGCAGATCCTGGCGTGCGGCGGCAAGGCGCAGACCGTTCGGAAGAACGGCCAGAACGTGCAGACCGTCGTCCCGAACGCGTTGACTGCGTGCTCCCAGTCGCAGCTCACGCCGGCGTACCTGCAGTACACCTACATCCAAGCGCTGAAGCAGCTCGTCACCTCGAACAATGCGACCACGATCATCCTGCCGTTCGACAAGAACCTCACGCCGCTGATCAACGTCCCCAACGGGTCGACCACCGGCGGGTCGTCGTCGAACACGTCGAGCACAACGCCTGCCAGCACCGGTCCATGACACGAAGGGCGTCGGCGATGCGCGACCTCCGTGACTCCGGAGGCCGGCGAACCTCGTAACGTCGGCAAACCCGTAAGGTTTGCGGTGTGTCGCGCTGCGGTACGTAGTTCCATTGACACGCAACGACAATGACCACACTGAGTGGTAAGAAGGGCGCCGGGCCACCACGGTAAGCATGTGGATCGGCCCGGTGTGACGGATTGCCTGCAGTATTTCGTGGGGGCTTGCGCATTTCGCGGGGATTCACTGCGCGCTCAACGTGGTGGAGGGGTTGACGTTCGAGGGGGCCGTACGCCAGGCTTTGGCGGGCGGGGATGTCGGTACGGGGGAGCGGGTTCCCGCTTGGGGACCCGGCAACGGGGAGGGTTGGGGCTTTGCAGTTGGGTCGATTCGCCACGCCCCGATCGGACCGACGAGTTCCCGCACCCCATCAAGCGATCGCCCGGACGGTCTACGGCGTCGCACGCGGTCGAGGCACGACGAGTCTGCGGGTGCTCGACGTCGGGGTCGTCGCACTGGCCTGGCTCGTCGCGCTCCTGGCCGGTTTCGAGGGCAGGATCCCGTTCGGGATCCGCAGCACGCTCCCGTTCCTGCTGATCCCGATCATCGTTCAGCTCGCAGTCAACCAACTCGTGGGCCTGTACGGCCCGGTTTGGCGATACGCGTCCGTCGACGAAGCCCTGCGTGTCTTCGTGGCCGGCGCGCTCGGCACCATCGCCGCAACCTTCGGACTCGCATGGGCCGCGGCGCTGCGCGACGACACGCTCCCGCTGCTCAGCGCTCCCCCGATCGCGGCACTTCTCATCCTCATCGGCTGCGGGGGCATCCGCTTTCAGGCCCGCCTGTTCGCGCTCGAACGCCAGCGGGTCGGTGGGAGCAACCGCACCCGAACCGCGATCATCGGGGCGGGCGACGTCGGCGTCGCGCTCGCCAACGAACTGAACGGACGCACGCTCGGCGATGCGACCGTCGTCGGCTTCTTCGACGATGATCCCCAGCTGATCGGACGGTCACTGCGCGGCATCGAGGTGCTCGGTAGCACCCACGACCTCGAATCGGTCTGCCGTGAAAAGTCGATCAACCGCCTGCTGATCGCGATCCCGAGCGCTTCCCGAGAACAGCTCCGCGACGTCGTCGAGCGCGCGCTCAAGACCGATGCGCAGGTGAAGGTCCTCTCCGAAGGCACTGATCCGCTCGGCGACGTGCTCTTGAAGAATCTCCGCGAGCTCGACCTCGCCGACCTCCTCGGCCGCGAGCACGCACCGGTCGACCCGACCGACATCGGCGACTACATCGGCGGCGCGGTCGTGCTCGTGACCGGCGCGGGCGGCTCCATCGGTAGCGAGATCGCTCGACAGGTCCTCCGCTACGGTCCGGCACGCCTCGTGCTCCTCGATCGCGACGAGAGCCTGCTGTTCGAGACGGTCACCTCGCTCGGCAAGGCCGACGCGGTGCTCGCCGACATCCGCGACCCGGCCCGGCTGCGCGAGGTCTTCGCCCGGCACCGGCCCGATGTGGTGTTCCACGCCGCCGCGCACAAGCACGTACCGATTCTCGAGACCCACGCGGTCGAGGCGGTGCAGACCAACGTGCTCGGCACGTACAGCCTCGCCTGTATCTGTGCGGAGTACGGCTCCCGGCTGGTCCACATCTCGACCGACAAGGCCGCCGCACCGTGCTCGGTGATGGGCGCCAGCAAGCGCGCCGCGGAGATCGTCGTCATGGGCGTTGGGGCCCAGCACCAGATGCCGTTCGCCGCGGTGAGGTTCGGCAACGTCCTCGGCAGTCGCGGCAGCGTCGTACCCACGTTCTTCCGCCAGATCGTCGCGGGCGGCCCGGTCACGGTCACGGATCCGGAGATGACCCGGTACTTCATGACCATCCAGGAGGCGGTCAGCCTCGTGTTGCAGGCCGGCGCGATGGCCGACGAGCGCAAGGTCTTCGTGCTCGACATGGGCAAGCCCGTCAAGAT
>JAUZEI010000664.1 GCA_030839105.1 Actinomycetota bacterium | reverse complement strand
AGCCCGCCTTTTCGACCCGCCCCACCGACTGGCGCAGGCTCTTGTTCTGCTTGCCGTCGAGGCTGAACCGCCGCGCATCGACCACCGCTTCGTCGCCGATGTACAGGTCGTGCATACCGCTCGCGGCGTACACCGGAAGCCAGTCGGCGCCCGCGCCCATCACCGCGACGGGCCAGCCGTGCTCGTCGGCGAACTCCCGGAACGCGCCCCAGGATTCGGCGCGCTGCCCCACCGGCCCGATCGGGTCCGGCGACACGAGTGCGACACCGTTGTGGACGCGGTAGGCGACGAGCGTGTCGCGGAAACCGAACCACTCCTTGTCGTCGCGCAGCGCGAAGTACGACAGCGAATCGACGCCATAACGCTCGACGATGAACCGCGCCCGCTCGCGTGACAGTGGCCGGTACGACGACAGCCGCGGCGAAACCGCCGGCCGGAACAGGAGCCAACAGAACGAGAGCGCGATCACGATGCCGACCCCGAACAGCGCGGGCGTGACGAGGTGATCGATGTCGCGGGGTAGCGCGATCGATTTGAAGCCCACGAGCCGTTGCGCGACCGCGGCCGCGATCTTCGGCAGCGACTCCCTCGGATGGCGGGATGCGACGCCCGCGGTCCCCCCCGCAATCGCGATACCGATCGCGAGGAGTGTCACGCCCAGACCGCGCCGCCAGGACGACGGGTTGGCGGGTGCGGCGAAATCGTCGCGGTGCACGACGAGGAACACCACGATGAGGAGGGCGATGATCGCCTCTTCGATGTCGAGGCCCTTGGTGACGTCGCCGACCACCGCGACCAGGAGCAGCGCGTTGGCCAGCAACCACGCGTGGCGCTGACCACGGCGGATTCCCCGGGCCAACAGGAGCATGCCGAATCCGCAGATCGCAACCAGGACCGCCGCGACCTCCGGGACTTCGATGGGAGCGAACTGGCTCAGCGCCGTCAGGCGCGCGCCGAAGGGCACGGTCACCGCCGAGGTGAGGTTGATGACTCCCGCGAACGCAATTGCGGTGGCGCCGATTCGCCGCGTGCGGCGCCGGCGCGCGGTCGCGTCGCCCGCCGACGGCCAGGTCACGGTGCCCGGGTGCTCGGCCACCTCTGCCGGAGGCCAACACGTGCGCATCCGCTGCCGCGACGCGATCCGTTCGAGGAACGTCCGCTCGGGCAGGTCGCGCGCGCCGTGCCACAGCCGCACCCGCAACTCCGAACCCGCTTCGAGCTCGATCCATGAACACCGCACGCGGGCCGCGTAGACCGCGGGCAGACCACCGCGCGTCTCGACGCGGTCGACGGAACGGGCCGCCATCCCACAGTTCGCGTAGAACGCGCCGCCGCCGAGATCGGTGAGCTCGGCCAAGCCCGAGTGGCCCGTGATGAGTCCGGCGCCGCCGCCCGCGGCGAGACCGACCCCGATTCCCCGCGGAACGTCGTTGTCGCGCAGCGCGCGCGACAGCCACGAGATCGAGCCCAGCGAGTCGTGCAGCTGCGCCACGACGAACACCAACGCGACCACGACGAGGATCAGTTCGATCGCGAATCCCGCCGCGAGCAGCCGGAAGATGTGACTCAGCGCGTTGCGACGGCGGCTCGAGAACGCGACGACGGGGAAGAACAAGGCAAGCAGCGCGAGCACCGGCAAGGTGAGCCACGACGCGCGGCGAAACAGTCGTCGATAGGTGAAGCGGGAGGCGACGAGCGCGCCCATGTCGGCCGGATCGGCGTCCTCGATGCCGGCCAGCCACTTTTGCGATCCGTCGCCCACGGTTGCCAAACCCGGAAGCACCTCACGCTCGAGGTGCACGACGAGCGGATGATCGTTGGGGTCGCGCGGATCGACGAAGGCCGATGACGGATCGAGCTGATGTCCGGGCTCCACCCGCACGACGCGAACTCCCGAACCGGTGTCGATCTCGAGCAGGCACGCCAACGCGATCGTCCAGCCGGCCGAGTGCAATGCATCTGACACGCGGGTGTCATAGGCGAGGGCGCGGTCGCGGATGCCGGGCAGCGCGACGATCCGGCGCTCCGGTCCGGCGAGGAACGACCGCAAGGCCGCCGAGAGGCGGGGATGGGCGGCGAGCGCCGACTCGGGATCCGGGCGGCCCTCGCGGAGCATGTCGAACGTGTCGCCGGCGAAGACGATCACCGCCGGCCCGCGGCACCCTTCGACCGCGAGCGCGATGGCGCGAGCCACCTCCCGCGACACGTCGGTTCCGCCGGGTACGAGCCGCAGGCCGCCGAACACCAGTACCTGTCCACCACGAGGGATCGACAGCGAGGCTTCGTCGATGACGCTCGGCCGACGAGATGCGAGGTCGACGAGCCCAGCCCCGGTTACGGGACCCGTCTCGTCGTCTTCGGACCCATCCCTCATCGTCACCGACCAACATCCTTCGGCGCGTCCGGCCGATTCTGGGGCCCGCCCCACCCGGCCGAGCAGTCACGGTAGTTGTCCATCGGCAGCTCTCCCCGACGGCGGCAGCGAAACGGCCCGGTCAGACGGCCGCACCGGACGCCGCGTGAGCACCCAGCCGCCCCTGGCATCCTGTTCTACGCGCCGCGGGGATATGAATTCTGCGCGGCCCCCTCGGGCCTCACCCCGGCCGGCGCCTCAGGCGACCGCAACGCCCTCGAAAGCCGCCGCCCGCACGCCCCGTTGCGCGAGCTCGGCGAGGAAGGACACCGGATCGAGCAGCGCACCCAGTCCATGCACCCCCGGTTGGTCGAGCCGGGGCGTCAGC
>JAUZEI010000513.1 GCA_030839105.1 Actinomycetota bacterium | reverse complement strand
GACGGCGTTACCGGCGAGTTCCGGTACCTCCGTGAGTTCGTCCCATTGGTTCTCGTTGAGGAGATGGAACACCCCGGTCGTGACCACCTTGGCGGTGGCTTCGAGACCACCGAAGACGAGATTCGCGACAAGCGCCCGCGTCTCCTCGTAGTTCAGGTCGTGCTGCGCGTCGTCTGCGACGAGCTTCGAGGTGACGTCATCACCGGGCGCAACCCGCTTGGAACCCATCAGTTCGTCGAGGTACGCGGCGAACTCGATCGCCGCCAGTTCGGCGCGGCCCTTGCGCTCCGTGCTCATGAAGAAAAACGCGTTGACGAGATCAAGTGCCCATACCGCGACGCGATCGGCGTCCTCGGGAGCGATGCCGACGACACGGCATGCGGCTCGTGCCGCGAGTGGAAGAGCGAAGGCCGACCAGAGCTCGACCTCGCCGGCAGCCCCGATCGCGTCCGCGAGCGTCGACGCGAACTGCTCGATCTCGCTGCGGTAGCGCTCAACCGCACGGGGCGTGAACTCCCGTGCGACCGCACTTCTCACCCGCTTGTGGTCTTCACCATCCTTGCCGAACATCAGCAACGACCACATATCGTGCAGTGCACCGTCGGTGACGCCCGACATCTGCAGGGTCGCCATAGCGACTGCTCCGAACCGGGGATCGTTCAGCAGAGCCTCGACGTCTTCTTCACCGCTGAAACCGACGATGATGCCCGACTCGTCGGTAACCAGGTCGGCAGATTGCGCCAGCATGCGCTCGTGCCGTTCGGCCGCCGGCACGTCGAACGCGAACGGCGACTTGTCCATCGGAACGACTGCCGGCTCACGCATGCCCGAACTCCCCTACGAGACGAGTCGAAGACTCGAGATCGAAACATGATGCTCCCTAGCGCATCCACCCGTCGACAAGGCCCATCCGGCCGCTGGGTTCACACGGAGAGACCGCCGACTGTGCCACAACACCGATCAACGCCCCTCAGCACACTGTCCCCGAACGCGGCCCCATACCGACGCCGCGCCTATCCCAGTTTCGCCGGCGCGTAACCGTGTGCGCGCCTGACTCCGTGGTGTGACGTGCCTTCAGCGCGCTACCCAAGAGTGGTCGCAATTGCTTGGAGACGGCCATGAGCAAAGCGACCGCACTCCGGCGAGCCGCGTTGGCGCTTTTTCCTAATGAGTGTTATTGCTACTGCGCTCTTTGTCTTCGAACCCGACCGCGGCGCGAAGCTCGGCGATGTCGGTGCGGAACTCGTCGTCGCCCGAGGCGTTCGACATGCGGGTCACGAGGTCGGCGCGTGCGTCCGCGATCGCGTTCAGCTGGTTTTGTGTCGCCTGATCTTCGCGGCTCTGACTGTTCTGGAGCAGAGCAACGAGCAGAACCCAGAACGTACGGGGAGTGTCCTCGAAACAACCGACTTCGTTGATGCCCGTAGCATTCGGCGTCGCCGGGCGGGACGATTGTGGCAGTTCCACCGATGGCGACTACTCTCCCAATCGGGGCTTGCGCGGGTGGCGTGGGCAAGGGGCGGGCATCCGCGCGCGCTGGCGAGAGTCTTCGGAGGAGTGCCATGTCGCGCATCGGACATATTCCCCGCGCGTCGCGCGGGCTCGCCGTGGGGATCGTCGTACTGATTACGGCCTTTGCGGTCGGGCTGGGTGCATCAAGCGCCGCCCCACCGCAGCCGACGACCGTGCGCTTGCATCTCGGCAGCGACGGTCGCTTCGTTCAATACGGCACCACGACTCAGAACCTCACTACGCAGTCGAACAGCTGCAAGATCAACTCCGCCGAGCCCGTAATGCATCTCACTTCGACCGGCTCGCAATCGGTGCCGGGTCTCAACGGAACCGACATCGGCGTGAAGGGTTCGCCGAGCAGTGGAAACGGTACGCCGTGCGGGCAAGTCGACAGCACCGAAGGACTTACGCTCACACCCGGAACGTCGCTCACTGGGCGGACCTTCACCGGCTTGCGCATGGATCTCGAGATGACCGGTAACGCCGTGGTCAAGCTCACCCTCGCGAACGGCGCGACGAGCGCGGTATACCGGCTCCAGACCGGCACGAGCGTCACGGTGCCCCCTCAGGACACCACAGCCCCGTATGTGGTCACGTCCGGTCCCTCTAACGCGACCGCGTCGTGCGCGGCACCGAGCAGCTCGGGACCGAACAACGGCTTCAACGACAACTGCGAGTGGACGGTGACGCCCGGATTCAACTTCAACAGCACCACGCTGACAACGGTGAGCGGTGGAACCGCGTCCCTCGAGGGCAGCAACGACTTCGGCAACGACACCAATTTCGACACGATCCTCTACCTCTCGAACTCCGCGCCGACACCGACCAATGACAGCATCACCACCAACGAGGACACGCTCGTTAGCGGCAACGTGCTGGCAAACGACAGCGATCCCGACGGCAACACGCTGACGGCGTCGCTCGTCACCGGTCCCGCGCACGGCACGCTGACGCTCGACGCGTTGGGCGCGTCCACCTACACGCCGGCGCTCAACTACAACGGTCCCGACTCGTTCACCTACGCGGCGTCCGACGGCCTGTTGAGCACAAACGCCACAGCGAACATCACCATCGTGCCCGTCAACGATCCGCCGATCGCGAACAACGACGCGACGCAGGTCAACGAGAACGCGAGCACGCCGGTCAACGTCGCCGCGAACGACACTGACGTCGACGGTCCCTTCCCGCTTACGGCAGCCAACATCCAGCAGGTCAGCCCGGCCGGCAGCACGACCAGCGCGAACGCCGACGGCACCGTGACGTTCATGCCGCCGACGGGCTACACCGGTCCGGCGTCCTTCGCGTACCAGGCGCTCGACGGTG
>JAUZEI010000502.1 GCA_030839105.1 Actinomycetota bacterium | reverse complement strand
CACGCGGTCGGGCCGCAACTCGGCGAGCAACCGCGCGTAGTGCGTGATCGCCAGCACACCGACCTGACGATCCTTGGCGAGGGCGTAGACGCGTCGCGCGACGTCGCGCAGCGCGTCGACGTCGAGGCCGGAGTCGATCTCGTCGAGCACGGCGAACTTCGGTTCCAGGACCGCGAGCTGCACCGTCTCGGCCCGTTTCTTCTCCCCGCCGGAGAACTCCGTGTTCACGCCGCGCCTCAGCAGAGCATCGGGAACGCCGACGGCGCGCGCTTCGGCCGCGATCCGCTCGTGCAGATCGGCCGGGATATCGCCCCGCGCTTCGAGGGCCGCGCCGACGACGGACTCGAGCGGCACCCCGGGAACTTCGACCGGGTACTGCATCGCGAGGAAGAGTCCGCGCTGCGCGCGTTGCCAGGTGGGAAGGCCGAGCAGCTCCTCGCCGTCGATCGTCACCGAGCCGCGTGTCACCTCGTACTCGCCACTCCCCATGAGCGCGTGCGAGAGCGTCGACTTCCCGGAGCCGTTGGGTCCCATCAATGCGTGGACCTCGCCGGTTCGCACCTCGAGGTCGACGCCCCGCAGGATCTCGTGAGCGGAAACGGTCGCGTGGATGTCGTCGATGCGCAACACGTGGTCGGTGGGGGCAGCGCTATCGCTCACGGCAGGACCACGCAGACGTCGTCACCGTCGACCTGTACCGCATATGTGGGCACGGGCTGCGTGGCCGGCAGTGTCTGCGGCTCGCCGGTGAGCAACGAGAAGGTCGAACCGTGCTTGGGGCATTCGATCTCGAGCTCGTCCTGCCATACGTCGCCCTCGGAGAGCGAGTAGTCGGCGTGCGAGCAGCGATCGCCGACCGCGTAGAAGTCGTCGCCGATACGCACGACCGCGATGCGGTGTTCTCCGACGTCGAAGCGCCGGGCACTCCCCGGTGCGAGATCGTCGCGAGAGCAGAGCCGGACCAGCTGACCCATCATCGCCTCGCCCGGGCGTGCTCGAGCTTGTCGACGACAGAGCGACGCAGACCGCGGGTGAGGGCACCGACCGGAAGACGCTCGAAGACGTCGTCGAAGAATCCGAGCACGATCAGCCGCTCCGCTTCTTCGGGCGGGATCCCGCGCGACTCGAGGTAGTACAGCTGCTCGTCGTCGATCGGGCCGACCGTCGACGCGTGCGAGCACCGGACATCGTTCGCCTCGATCTCGAGGTTCGGGATCGACTCCGCGCTCGCGCCTTCGGTGAGCACGAGGTTGCGGTTGGTCTGCGACGCGTTCGCCTTCTTCGCCGCCGGACGCAGGTGCACGAGGCCGGAGTACACCGAACGGGCGGTGTCCTCCACCGCCCCCTTGAACAAGAGGTCGCTGCGAGTGTTCGGCGCGTCGTGATCCTGAAGGGTCCGGAAGTCGAGCATCTGCGTGCCGTCGCCGAAGTACACCGCGAGCTGGTCGCTCTCCGCGCCCTGACCGGCGAGCAGTGCCTCGCTCCGCAGGCGGGCGTAGTCGCCGCCGAGCGCCACGGCCGACGTGCGGAGCGTCGCGTCGCGTCCGACGTGCGCGCGCTGGAACCCGAGGTGCCAGGTGCGGGAGCCGTGCTCCTGCACCGTCAGGTAACGCAGGTGCGCGTTGTCCTCGACGAGCAGTTCCGTGACCGCGTCGACCAGGTGGTCGGTATCCGGCGAGCCGAAGCGATCGAGGACGGTGGCCTCCGCCCCCTCACCCAACGAGACCAGCGTGTGCGGGAACGAGGCCCGGCCGTCGCCCTCGCACCAGTGCAGCACGAGGATCGGGTCCTCGACCACGACTCCGGCGGGAACGTGTACGAACGCGCCGCCGGCGAGGAATGCGTCGTGCAGCACCGTGAACGCGTCTTCCGACCGGCTCGATGCGCGTCCGATCAGCGTGGACACGAGATCGTCCTCGCAGGTGGCGATCCCGCACGCCCGCACGCCTTTCGCCTCGAGTGCCGGGTCGAGCTCGTGGTGCACGACCCGCCCGTCGCGGACGACGATCATGCCCGCGTGCTTACCGGCCTCGGCGGCCCACGGGCCGCCGCCCGGCGCGCGTTCGTCGCCGGGCGCGCCGAGCTCCTCGGCCGCGAACGGTCGGTATCGACCGAGGTCGAGCCGATCGATGCGCGAGTAGCGCCAGATCTCCTCGGAGGGTGTAGGCCAGACGACGTCGGGGAGACGCTCGACTGCTACTTCACGCCGACGAGCCAACCACTCCGGGCCTCCGAGCGCGCGCGCAGCATCGGCCGTGAACGCGGCGGTCATCTCCTACCCGACCGCGCCTTCCATGTTCAGCTCGATGAGACGCGACAGCTCGACCGCGTACTCCATCGGGAGTGTCTTCGTGATCGGCTCGATGAAGCCGTTCACGATCATCGCGGTGGCCTGCTGCTCGCTGAGTCCGCGGCTCTGGAGGTAGAAGAGCTGGTCGTCACCGACCTTCGAGACGGTCGCCTCGTGCCCGATGCGGGCGTCCTTCTCTTCGATCTCCATATACGGATAGGTGTCACTGCGGGATTCCTCGTCGAGGATCAGTGCGTCGCACCGGACGTGACTCTTGACGTTGTGCGCGCCCTCTTCGACCTTCACCAGACCGCGGTACGTCGTGCGCCCGCCGTCCTTGCTGATGGACTTCGAGTCGATGATCGATGTGGTCTCGGGAGCGGCGTGCGTCATCTTGGCGCCCGCATCCTGGTGCTGACCCTTGCCCGCGTACGCGACCGACAACACCTCGCCGTGCGCCTTCGGGCCGGTCATCACGACCGCGGGGTACTTCATCGTGAGCTTCGATCCGAGGTTGCCGTCGATCCACTCGACGGTCGCTTCCGTCTCGGCCCGCGCCCGCTTCGTGACGAGGTTGTAGACGTTCGGCGACCAGTTCTGGATCGTCGTGTAACGGATACGCGCGCCCGGCTTGGCGATGAGCTCTACCACGGCCGAGTGCAGTGAGTCGTTCGTGTACACCGGAGCCGAGCAGCCCTCGACGTAGTGCACCGAAGCACCTTCGTCGGCGATGATCAACGTGCGCTCGAACTGCCCCGCACTCTCGGCATTGATGCGGAAGTACGCCTGTAGCGGCATGTCGACGTGCACGCCCGGCGGTACGTAGATGAACGAGCCCCCCGACCAGACCGCCGAGTTGAGCGCCGCGAACTTGTTGTCGCCGGGCGGGATGACCGTGCCGAAGTACTTCTGCACGATCTCGGGGTAGTCGATGAGCGCCTGGTCCATGCTCGTGAAGAGGATGCCCTTGCGCTCCAGGTCCTCACGGTTCTTGTGGTACACGACCTCGGAGTCGTACTGACTCGTGACGCCCGCGAGGAACTTGCGCTCCGCTTCCGGGATGCCGAGCTTCTCGTACGTCGCCTTCATCTCGTCCGGGAGCATGTCCCAGTCGGAGACCGCGCCGTCCTGCTTCGGCTTCAGGTAGTAGTAGATGTCGTCGAAGTCGATCGTCGGCATGTTCTTGGAGAACCACTCGAGCATCGGCTTGCGCTCGAAGCGCTTCAGCGCGTTCAGCCGGAACTTCGTCATCCACTCGGGCTCGGACTTGTGGTACGAGATGTCGCGTACGACCTGCTCGTTCAGGCCCTTCTTGGGCGTGACGGCATAGCTCTCGGTGTCGTGCCAGCCGAGCTTGTACTTGCCCAGATCGATGCCCGAAACGGCCATCGCACACGCCTCCTCAGGTCCCGATCTGCCATGGGAGCCGGGCAGGAGCCCGTCCCGGGGACCGGGTAATTAACACTACGTCCATAGTAACAATCCCCGGAGGTCCGACCAAGCGCGTCCGAGGGCCAGCCGTTGTCAGAACCGGGTCAGGGAGCGCCCGTCGTGGGGGTGGTAGCCGCCGGGGCCCGGGTCGAGGGCGACGTTGTCGCGGTCGCGCCGGGCAGCGTGGTCGACGACGTGATCCCGAGCTTGGCCTTGTACGCCGCGAAGTCGGTCTGGGCGTTCCGGATGTGCAGCTGATACCCGCCCAGGTCGCCGGCGGCGAGCGCGGCCTGGGCGGCGTCGAACTCTGCTTGTGTGGCGTTCAAGAGCGCGGTCGCGGAGGAGTTCGACGAGGGGAGGGTCGTCGTGGTGGTGGCGCCCGGGATCGTCGTGGGGCTCGTGGTCGTCGTCGAGCCGCCACCCGTCACTGTCCCGTCCGACTTGACGCCACCGCTCGTCTGCAGGCGCGTGGGGCTTCCCGACACGAGGGCCGAAACCGCGTCGCTCATGTCGAAGCCGAGCACCGCGCGCTGGTCCACCGCGGCCGCGACGAATTTGTAGCGCGGGAAGGTGGAGTTGCCCTC
>JAUZEI010000501.1 GCA_030839105.1 Actinomycetota bacterium | reverse complement strand
AGCCAGACGAGGTTCGTCCTCCATCGTGTCGACGGGAATGAACCCGTCCATCACGACGAGCACGTCCCGAGGTCCGAAGCCCCTCTCCTCGTACGCAATGTGCGCGCCGCTGGCCTGCGCGTATCGCACATCCGCCGTCATCGTCACCAGGGTCGGCGTTTGACTCCCGGCGTGTCAACACGATCGCTTGCTCCCCGGGTCGCGCGGGCCTCTTGAGCCGCGGCGCCCGTCAGGCGCTACAACTCACGACTGCTCTCGCCGGTCGTGGTGAGTGTTACTTCACTCGACACAAATGTCCGAAGCCTGTCTAGGACTGGAGATCTCCGGGTAAGGCGCGCGCGTGTACTCCGTGATCGAGGAGGTCCCATGACCGAGCCCAGTTCACCGAAGTCGGATCGCATCGGCGGCGACTACCGCGAGGGTGCCAATCCTGCGCCCGGCGGAGATACCGACACCGGCGACAGCCTGGTTCCGCCGTATGACGGTCGCACGAACGCCGAGACGGCCAATCCCGAGACCCGCGCCGCCGTCGAACGGATCATGGAGAACACCGACGCGGGGCGGATCGGCGCGACGGCCAGCCCGGCGGTGGAGAGCGTGGCGCGAGACGACGAGCTCTCGGACGAGGAACCGGAGACGCCCCTCGGCGTGGGGGAGAGCGTCGGGCGCCGCGGCGAGAAGGCCGCGACGCGCGATGGCAAGGAACCCGGTCGGAGCGACCTCCCTCAAGAGGAGGCGGGCCGTCCCGCGGGTACTTCGGACGAGCGCGACATCTCCGGCGTCTGACGGCTCTCGACCCTTCGAGAACGTAACCCGGGACCACCGGCGTCCGCGCGCGAGCCGCGGGCGCGCACGAGGTTGACTGATGCAAGCAGTTCGTGGTCGGCCAACAGGGGCGCAGTCGCGCCGTCGGCGGCGACGCGGTGCTCCTCGGAGAAGACGACGCATCGGTCGGCGAGCCGGTCGAGCGAATCGAGATCGTGCGTTGCGAGCACGATCGTCTTGCCGGCGGCGTTGAGCTCGACGATGAGGTCGATGAGCCACTCCTGCGTGCGGACGTCGAGGGTGGCGGTCGGCTCGTCGAAGAGGAGCACGTCCGGGTTCATGACGAGCACCGACGCGATTGCGACGCGTTTCTTCTGGCCGCCCGAAAGTTGATACGGCGCACGGTCGGCGAGATCAAGGACCTCCAGCATCGTGAGGGAGTCGTTCACTCGATCGGCGACCACATCGCGCTCGAGGCCCATGTTGAGGGGACCGAACGCAACCTCCTCTCGCACGGTAGGCGAGAACACCTGCGCGTCGGAGTTCTGGAACACGAAGCCGACGCGGCTCCGGAATGCCCGCGCGAACTGTGCGTCTTCGAGGCGATCCTCGACGACCTCGGCGGCAAAGGCCGTGTAGCGGCCGCGGTCCGGGAACAACAGCCCGGCCAGGACCTTGAGCAGTGTCGACTTCCCGCAGCCGTTGGCTCCGAGGAGCGCGACCTTCTCGCCCCGATGCACCGTCATCGACACGTCGTCCAGGGCCGGGAACCGTTCCAGGTACGAATACGACACGTTTTCCACGGCGAGGAGCGCCTCGTCCGACGTCGGCACGCCACCGCCGGAGGTCGTCATGTCAGCGCCCGAGGAGCCGGTCGAAGCCGACAGTGGCGACCGCCCCGGCGATGCATGCGAGCACGAACTCGATGTCGACGAGTCGCAGGCGAAACGTGTCGAGGCTGCGCGCGTCGCCCTCGTAACCGCGCGCGATCATCGCCATGTGGACCTCGTCCGACAGCGCCTGGGCCTTGCCGAGGAGCGCGCCCGCCGAGGAGCCGACGAGGAGCCGACCGGAGGTTGTGTCGGTCGCGGCCGTCACGGTGCGCGCCCGGCGCGCTACGTACATGTCGCTCACCGCGTTGAGCAGGTGGAACAGGTAGCGGTAGGCCATGCCGAGCACGAGGATCAACAGTCGGGGAGCGCGCAGTGCGCGCAGTGAGGCGAGGAGTTTCGCCCAAGGTGTCGTGATCGTGAGAAGCACGACCAGCGAGGTCGAGGTCGCGACGCGCGTGACGACGAGGCCGGCCGACCACAAACCTTGCCGGGTGAGCCCGAGGTGATGACCGAACCAGGTACCGAGCGGCACGACGATGTCGCCCCGCGTGACGACGTTCAACGTCGCGGGCAGGACGACGATGCCCGTGAACAGGGGGATGAACAACCACACGCGTTTGACGAAGAACGAAAGGCGGAGCTTCGAGGCCGCGGCCAGCGCGAGCGTCGCCGCGTACATGGCGAGTAGGACCGGGATGTGGCGTACGAAGGCGGCGACCACCAGGAGCCCGAGTAGGGATACCACCTTCACGCGTGCGTCGAGTCGCTGCAGGAGCCCACGCTCGTCGGCGATGTCGTCGGAGAACAGCGTTTGGCGCAGCAATGCGGCGATGCCGCTCGTCGTCTTCTCGATGATGCGGCCCTTCCGCCGTTTCCCGACGCATGCGCACGGGCACAGACCGACCTCTGACTGCAACAACCACGCCGGCGTCGTCGAGGATGCGCTCACGTCTTCGCCGCCTCGAGCGGGTCGTCGACGTCAGGAGAGCGGCGCCGGAGAGAAGCGAGCGCGAAAGCGGCGGCGATCACGGCTCCGATCGCGGCGACACCCACGATCGCGGAGATCAGGTAGCCCATTGCCGGATGGTTGTCGTGACCGAAGCCGTAACCGTCGAACAGCGCGTTGTGCCAGAAGCCGGCGTAATGCCGCAGTCCGCTCGGTATCGCGGTGAGGTGGTACTTCCCCAACGCGAGATCGGACGGTGCGTCCTCGCCGAACGCGCCGCCCGGCGCCAGCAGCCCGAGCGGCGTGAGCGCGATCATCGTCGCCAGCCCGATGAGTCCCCAACGCCGGCCGAGACGCGGGCCGGGCGCGTGCGCGCGGCCGGTCGGGGGCGCGGCTCCGTGGTTGATGCGCAGCAGCGGAAGATTCGCCCTCTGCAGATACCCGACCACGCTTGCGGTGAGCGCGAACTCGACGGCTCCGGCGACCGTGAGGTGCGCGAGTGCCATGGCAGGGATCGACTGCGAAAGATGGAACGGCGCGTAGAGCGGTGTGCCGTTGGCGGAGTGGAACAACGTCGGCTGTAGCCCGAGCTCGACGCCGGCGCACAGCGCCGCCGCATTCATGCCGATGTACCCGCCTAGTCCCGCCGCGATCGGACGCCGGCGTGAGGTCAACGGCACGTTGCGGCACGCGCACCAGTAGACGGCGTAGCCGACCAGTGGCATGACGAAGGCCATGTTGAACGTGTTCACGCCGAGCGCGAGCACGCCGCCGTCTCCGAAGAACAACGCCTGGATCGTCAACGCGATGCTCACCGCGACGACTGCGGCCGCCGGCCCCAGCACCACCGCGATCAGTACCGCGCCGATGGCGTGCGCGGTCGTGCCGTCGGGAACCGGCACGTTGAACATCATCACCAGGAAGCTGTACGCGGCGCCGATCGCGACGAGCGGGACGTAACGGCTCTTGACGATTCGGCGGACCCGGCGGCCGGCAGTGGTCCAGATCGGCACCATGGCTGCACCGAAGACCCCGCACGTCTGCGGGCTCAGGTATCCGTCGGGAATGTGCATGCGCCGTCTCCACGCTCGGCAGTTGCGATCGCATCGCAACTACCGGCGACCGTAAGAGTGTTGCGACGCGGGTGCAATAGCGAGTTCGCGCACCTATGCTCCGAGCGTGCCGCGGCTCGAGACCACTCTCGCCGAGATCCGTGCGCACGGCGGTCGCGTCACACCGGCTCGCCGTGCGGTGCTGGCCGCGATCCTCGACGCCGGAGAGCACCATTTCACCGCGGCCGACGTTCTCGCCGCGGTCGATCAGGCGGAGCCACAGCCGGATCGCGCGACCGTCTACCGCACGCTCGAGCTGCTCACCGAGATCGGTCTGCTCAAGCCGCTGCCTCTGAACGGCGAGGCGATCGTGTATCACCGAACCGATCACCGGCACGGCCACGTCGTGTGCAGAGTGTGCGGTGCGATCACGGAAGTCCCGGAACAGGCGCTCATCGACTTCGCGAGCACGCTGCAACAGGAGACGCATTTCACGATCGACGCCGACTGCGTCGCGGTTTCCGGCACGTGCGAACCGTGCGCGGCAGCCATGACTCACGCCTAGAAGGGAATCCGGCATGCACGAGCTGGCCCTCTGTGAAGCCATTCTCGACACCGTGACCCGACAGGCCGGCGGTCGGCGCGTCGATCGGGTCCACGTGCGCATCGGCTACTTCCGCCAGGTCGTGCCGGACTCGTTGCTCTTCTCCTGGGAGCTGCTCACCGAGGGCACCGAGCTCGCGGGTTGCGCGCTCGACATCGAGCACGTCCCCGCGATCGTCGAGTGCCGTTCGTGCGGCGCCCGCACGACCCTCGACGCGCCGATCATGGTGTGCGGCACTTGTGTCGGCAGTGACGTCGCGCTGTTGTGCGGCGAGGAATTCCTGATCGCCTCGATCGACCGGGCCCGGGAGGTCTTCTGATGGGACGGTTTCACCGTCACGCCGACGGCACCGTGCACCAACACGAGCACGCCGATGCCCACGCCGACGACCACGCCGACGACCACGGGCACGGGCACGGGCACGACCATGATGACGGGCACGAGCATGACAACGGGCACCGGGACGTCGGTGATCACACCGGCTACCCGGAGACCGGCACGGATCGGGTCGCGGTGCTCGAGACGATCCTCGCGGAGAACGACCGCACGGCCGATCGCAACCGCGCCGACTTCGAACGGGCCGGTGTCGTCACGGTGAATCTCATGTCGTCGCCCGGCGCGGGCAAGACCACGCTGCTGAAACGGACGATCGCGGAGTTGAGCGGTCGCGCTCGGCTCGGGATCCTGGAGGGCGACATCGCCACCAGTCTCGATGCCGATGAGCTCGACGGTCTGGGGGCACCCGTCTCGCTGATCAACACGAGCGCGGGCTTCGGCGGCGAGTGTCACCTCGACGCCACCATGGTCCGGTCGGGCCTCGGTCGACTCCCTCTGGCCGACCTCGACCTGCTGATCATCGAGAATGTCGGCAATCTCGTGTGCCCCGCGGAGTTCGACGTCGGCCAGGCCGCGCGGGCGATGGTGTACGCCGTCACCGAAGGCGAGGAGAAGCCGCTCAAGTACCCGGTGATGTTCCGCGCCTGCGACATGGTCGTGATCAACAAGATCGACTTGCTCCCGCACCTCGACTTCGACCTCGATCGGTTCCTGGCGAACCTGCGGGCCGTGAATCCGGGCGCCGGGCTCGTGCAGTTGAGCGCGCGATCCGGTGCGGGGATCGGGCAGTGGTGCGACTGGCTCGTCGGGCTGCAGGCGCGCAGTGCAGTCGCCGCGAGCGATCGTTCATGAGTGCCGCCCGCGCTCTCGCCGGCGACGAGCCACTCCTGAACGCGATCCTCGAGACGTCGAACGACGCCGTGTTCGTGCAACGCGCCGACGCGACGATCGCCAGCTGGAATCCGGCGGCGGAGCGGCTGTTCGGGTGTGCCGCCTCCGAGATCCTCGGGCAATCATGTGTGCCGCTGTTCGCGGCCCATCTGCGCGACGAGGTGGAACAGCTCCTCGCGGCGGCAAGGGCCGGGGACCGGATTGCCCAGTACGAGAGTGAGGTGGTGCGCGCCGACGGCATGCCCGTGCCGATCTCGCTCTCCGTCACGCCGGTCCACGGCGCGCCGGACGGGTCGAACGCGTCGTACGCGCCGGTCAGACTGGTGTTGGTGGCCCGCGACCTCACCGAACAGCGGATCGCGCAGGCCAGCCTCGCCGAGATCGACGCACGCATCTGCGAAAGCGAGGCGCTGGCGCATGTCGGCAGCTGGCTCTGGGATCTCCGCACCGGCGCCGTGCAGTGGAGCGACGAGTTCCACCGCATCCACGGCATCGACCCGTTGGATTTCGGCGGCACCTTCGACGCCCACGTCGAAGCGATTCACGACGACGACCGGCTACGGGTTCGCACGAAGATGGAGGCGGCCGTCGCGTCGGCCCACGCGTTCGAGGACCAGTACCGCGTCGTGCGTCCCGACCACGACGTACGAGAGATCTACGTGCGGGGACACCCGGCGGCGGGCTCCGCGGGCTCCGTCGTCGGACTGCGCGGCATCGGCCAGGACGTGACTGCAAAGAGGATCTAGCGCGCCACCTCGGGACGGGCGAAGATGTGCTTGACCTCGTCGACGAGGTCGGGATCGCCGTCGAGCGCGTTTCCCCGAACCTCCTCGGGATCGACCATCCCGGCCAGCGCGTGCAGCGTGTGGCTCGCGTGCGCCCGGACCGCGGCGGCGAGATCCGCCAGCTCGTCCGACTTTCGCAGCTCCGCGATCGCGTCGCGTATCTCGTCGAGGTTGGAGCTGCCGGCGCGCGCTCCGATCGCGTAGCCGATAATCAATGCGGCGAACATTCCCATGGCGCTCGTCCTCTCGCTGGCTCGACAGCTCGATAACTCGCTGTCTCGATACGTCGATACGTCCCTATGGCTCGCGGGCTCGCGGGCTCGATAAGTGTCAGGTCTCGTCGGGTTCGGCTTCGATCTGCAGGCGCACACGAACGTCGGGGTAGATCCGCAGCATCAGCATCGTGGGGGACGGCACCGCGAAGCTGCGGATGTCGAAGACGTGTTCACCGGTGATCACGAGGCGACCGTCCGGCTTGACCGCGACGTTCACGGCCCCGTCCGCGGGGCGGGTCACTCCGTGAAACGTGAGCTCGCCTTGCAGGCGGTATCGGTTCGGGGACGACAACGGGGCGCACGTCGACAGCTCGAGGCGGGCGATCGGAAACCGGCGGGCGTCGATGCGGCGGAGCAGCTCGGCGTCGTACAGCCCGTTGCCCGAACGCAGTCCGTCGAGTGCGACCTCGATGAACCCCGACGGCTGGTCGACGCAGCTCACGCGGTCGGTGGCGACTTCGGCTTCGATCGAGCCCGTCACGCCGATCGCGCCGAAGCTGATGGGACCCACGGTCGATCGAACATCCAGCAACACGACCGAACGCTCGGGAACGAGGCGGAAGGACATGCGCCGGGTGCCGGCGTCCGCGTCGGCATCGGCGACGAGCGTTGCCGGCGTCTCGACGCGGCGAGGCGACGGCGAGATCGGTGAAACAGGCGACCAGCCGAGGGTGCGTGCCCACCCGCCTTCGACTTCGGCCAACGCCGCGTCGACCGTACCCGTCGCCCGGTACCGACCCAACACCCGCGCGAGACAGTCGCGCTCCTCTTCGATCACGCTCATCCAGACGCGGAGT
>JAUZEI010000663.1 GCA_030839105.1 Actinomycetota bacterium | reverse complement strand
CATGATGCGCTGTACGATGGGTGTTGAAGGGGAGTAGTCCTCAACTCGACGATCGACACGCTGGAGCGATAGCTCCCGGTCGTCGGACCTGACGTACAGGTGGACGAGACCTTCGACTGGCAGAGGTTGTACCTCGCCGAGTCGAAGGCATCCCCAACGCCTTCCTCCCGGCGGTAACCACGGAGGATCGCGATGCCCGTTTCACAACTCGCACACCAGGCACTACTACGGCGCGGTCGCCGGCTGCAGTACGTGACGATCGCCTGGAATCTCATGGAAGTGTTCGTCACGATCGGCCTGGGAGTTGCAGCCGGTTCCCTCGCTCTCATCGCGTTCGGACTCGACTCGCTCGTCGAGGTGTTCGCGTCGCTGGTGGTCGTGTGGTACATCGCTGACGACGCCGCGGTCGGTCGCGTGTCGCGAGCTCTCAACCTTGTAGCCGCGGCGTTCGCGTTCCTCGGCGTTTACCTCGTCGCGGCGAGCGTCTACAACTTCGTGCAAGGGCAAGCCGCGGACTCGTCGCCGTTCGGCATCGCATACCTCGCGATCACCGCGGTGGTCATGTTCCTGCTCGCACGGCTCAAGGGCAGGATCGCACGCGCGGCGGCGAGTGCGCCGCTCGAAGCAGAAGCCTCGATGACGTTCCTTGACGGATGCCTCGCGACGGCCATCCTCGTCGCCCTCGCGCTGAACACCCTCGCGGGACTCTGGTGGGCCGACCCCTCCGCCGCGCTCTTCGTCGCCGCGCTCTGCATTCGCGAGGCTGTCGAGAACTGGCACGAAGCACGATCGTCGTAACGGGTTGCTCGCCCCGGCGTCAGTCTCGATGGTGGAGATCCGTTACGTTCCTCCTCAGCGCATGTCGACGTCGACCCGACGCCCGGCGAGCGCGGCCCGCAGGTCGTTCAGCGTGCCGAGGCTTTCCTCCGCCCTGTCTCGGTCGCCCGCCGCGACCGCCAGCACCAGCGATTCGATCAAGACGAGAGTCGTTCCGTGACTCGCGAACAGACCCGGGGCACCGCGCCCGGATTCGAGCGTCGTGTGTACCGCCGAGCCAAGCTTTCGCCCGAGCGTGTCGGTGATCAGCACGACGGGAAGTTCCAGCGCTCCGCAACGATCGAGCAGGACGCCGACGTGCGGCTGCAAACGCCCGTACGCCAACACGACGACGGCGTCGCCCGGTCCGAGGGAAAGCAGCTCGTCGGCGAACGACGTACCGGTGTGCACGAGCGCCGCGCTCGGCTTCCCGACCCGTTCGCTCAGCAGTTGGCCGTACGCCGCGAGATGGGCCGACGGCCCGACGCCGCGCCAGACGATGCGGCGGCTCGCGTTCAGCACCGCGGCGGCCTGCTGGAACAGTTCCGCCGACACGTTCCGGGCGAGCGTCTCGATCGCCGCGAGGTGGTTTCCGATCGTCGCGCCGAACAGCTCTTCCTTCGGCGCCTGCTCGAGACTTCGCCGCAGGCGCCGGCCGATCGACTCATCGCCGGCGTGCGCGACCAAAGCTCGGCGGAGCTCGGCGAGACCGGAGTACCCGAGCGCCTTGGCGGTCCGCACGATCGTGGCGTCGCTCGTACCGATCCGCTCCGCCAGCGCGGCCGCCGACAAGAGCGACGCTTCCGGACCGAGCTCGAGGAGGCGCTCGGCGACTCTGCGCTCCGCGGGAGCCACGTCGTTGACGCGCCGGGCGACCCGCGCGGAGAAGGAGTCGGTTGGTTTTGCTACAGTCGTAACCACGGCAGTAGTATACGCTACCGACCGGGCCCCGACGCTCATGATCCGAGGCAACCATGCACAGCGTCCTACTGGTGGCCGCCGCCTTCCTCGCGGCGGCGGTGGAGATGGTGGAGGCCCTCACCATCGTGCTCGCGGTCGGCGTCACCCGAGGCTGGCGATCCGCGGGGTGGGGCGTTGCGGCCGCGCTCTTCGCCCTCATCGGGATCATCGGCGCGCTCGGTCCGGCGCTCGCGAATCTTCCGATCGACGATCTACGACTCGTCATCGGCACCGTCTTGTTGATCTTCGGCCTGCAGTGGTTGCGCAAGGCGATCCTGCGTTCCAGTGGCCTCAAGGCACAGCACGACGAGGACGCGATCTACCGAGCGGAGATCGAGGCACTGCGCGACGGGGGCGGTCGACGCGTGCACGATTGGTACGCGTTCAAGGTCGCGTTCAAAGGTGTCTTCCTCGAAGGACTCGAGGTCGCGTTCATCATCGTGACGTTCGGCGGCGCGCAGAAGAACGTCGGGCTCGCGGCGATCGGTTCGGCGGCCGCGCTCGTGGTCGTACTCGTCGCCGGGGTGATCGCTCACGCTCCTCTCAGCCGTGTACCCGAGAACTCCCTGAAGTTCGGAGTGGGGATCATGCTGAGCTCATTCGGGATCTTCTGGGCGGCCGAGGGCGCCGGCGTCTCGTGGCCGGGCGCCGATGCGTCGCTGCTCGGCGTGATCGGCATCGTGATCCTGCTCTCGTTCGGACTCGTCGCCGCAATGCGGCGCGCGGCCCCGCACGGCGCGGCGGCCCTGACATGAGGTGTGGCATATGAAGTGGCTCTCCCAGTTCGGGCGGTTCTGGTACGACTTCATCGTCGGTGACGACTGGACCATCGCCGCCGCCGTCGTCGCGGTCGTCGCGGTGACTGCCGCCGTTGCCCACTCCGGGCATCTCGCGTGGCCGATCCTGCCGATCGGCGTGGCGGTAGTCCTCAGCGCTTCTGTGTGGCGCGTCCTGCGCAGCCAGCGCGGCGCGAGCGCGCCGTCCGCCGGGCACGGCCCGCACGCCGACAACGGCGGCTCGCGGTGATCAGCTACTTCCAGGCGATCGTCATCGGCGCGCTCCAAGGCGTCACCGAGCTCTTCCCCGTCTCGAGCCTCGGTCACTCGGTCCTCGTGCCAGGATGGCTCGGATGGGACACGCTGGTACGAGACCAGTCGCGCAGCGAGTCCCCGTACCTCGCGTTCGTCGTCGCCCTGCACGTCGCGACCGCGCTCGCACTCCTCGTCTATTTCCGGTCGGATTGGGCCCGCATCATCAAGGGCTTCCTTCGTACGCTCCGGACGCGCACGCTCGAGACGGCGGACGAACGGATGGCGTGGCTGCTCATCGTTGCGACGATCCCGGCGGGCATCACCGGCCTCGTGTTGGAACACTCGCTCAGAACGCTATTCGCAAAACCACTCGCCGCCGCGATCTTCCTCACGGTCAACGGCGTGCTGCTGCTGTTCGGCGACTGGCTGCGGCGCAGGCGCACGACCCAGGCGATCATCGAGAAACATCCGAAGACCCAGAGTCGCGGCGAGGCGGGCCGTCGGCTCGACACGCTCGACTTCCGGGAGGCGCTCGCGGTCGGCGTCGCGCAGGTCGGCGCGCTCTTCGCGGGGATCAGCCGTTCGGGAATCACGATGGTCGCGGGTCTCGCACGCGGTCTCGATCACGAAGACGCGGCGCGCTTCTCGTTCTTGCTCGCGACGCCCATCATCCTGGCCGCAGGACTCTACAAACTTCATGACTTCGCCGGCCCCAACGGCGACGGGATTCGTGGCCAGGCGCTCGTGGGTGGCATCGTCGCGGCCGGTGCTGCTTTCGTCGCTATCCACTTCCTGGTGCGTTTCTTCGAAACCCGCAACCTGCTGCCGTTCGCGATCTACTGCCTGCTCGCCGGCGGCGTCTCGATCGTGAGGTTTGCCTAGCGTGGGCCCGCACATTGTCGACCGGGCGGCCGTTCGCCGGACCGCATCCCGCGCCGTTCTGGTCGGCGCGCTCGCCGCAGTTGCCATGACCGGTTGCGGGAAGAGCTCGAGCAAAGGATTCAGCTCGCCGCCTCCCGGCGTCACCGCCGCGACGTGGAGCGACTACTGCCGTCAGAGCGCATCGCTGACCAGCGCGATCCAGCGCGCGCTGAACGGTCAGCTCTCGGCCGCGTCCATGGCGCCGCTCCTGAACGGCATCGAGCAGGCGATCGACAAGGATGCCGCGGCCGGCACGAACCAGACGGTCACGACGCAGCTGCAGGCGCTTGCCACTGCGATCGACGGCGTGAAGAACAACATCTCGAGCGCCATCGAACCCGACTACACATCGATTACGTCGACCCGCGCCGGCATCAGAACGTGCAACAAGTGAGCTGACGGATACACCCCCTCACGCGCCCGGCCGTTCGTCACCGGGCGAGCGAGGTGCAGTTCGCGACGGCATGGAATCCGGGCGCGGTCGCGCCGCCGCACATCCAGAGCCTTCCGCGATACACCGCGAAGGCGCTGCCGTGCCGGGGAACGAGCATGGGTTCGGTCGTCCACCGGTTCGATGCGAAGCGTTGCACGACGTCGGTGATGCTGGTCTCGCCGCTGGGCTCTCCCCCGGCGACGAGTGTCACGCCGCGTGTGAACGTCGCCGCGGCTCCCGACGTCGGTACCGGCAATGCCCCTCGGCCCTGCCACGTCCCGCTCGCGGTATCGAGGCAATCGATCGAGCCACTGGTCGCGGGCGTACGTCCACCCGCGACACAGACGAGCACACCGTCGACGAAGCCGGCCAGATGATTCCTGGGATGCGGCATGGCGGCCGCGTCGGCCCAGGTGTTCGCCTGCGCGTCGTAGACCTCGGGCACCGCGATCTCGGCGCTGGCGTTCCGTCCGCCGATCGCATACAAACGCTGCCCCACGGAGACGAGAGACAACGCGCCGCGCGCGCGCTGCATCGGCGCGACCTCGCGCCAGCTTGTCGCTCCCGGCGCGAGCACGAAGACGCGATTCGTGGCGCCGCCCGCGGGCGTGAACCCGCCGGCGACGTACACGTCCGAGTTGATCGTCGCCGCGCCGGGGTGATTGACCCTGATCGGGAGCATCGGGCCCGAGGACCATGCCGAGCCGTCGAACACGAACGTTGCGGCGCTGCTGTTGCGCTGCGTGTCGTAGCCGCCGGCGACGTAGAGGCGGTCGGCGACGGTGGTCGCGGCGGCCTCTTGGATCGCGCGTGGGAGCCCGGGTTCCTCGCGTTGCGGCGCGAGCGTCGACGGTAGAGCCGTCGAGCCGGACGGGATCGTCGAGCTCGTCGACTTCGCGCTCGTCGACTTCGCGCCCGTCGATCTCCGACTCGTAGTGCCGACGCCGGACGCCGGAGCCCGACCGCCACCGCTGCTACTGCATGCGCCGAGGAGCACGACGCCCACGCCGAGCAACGCGAGTGCGTTCCGAGCGGCGCGCACGCCGCCTGTCACCGCCTCATCACGTCACCACGTCCCCGCGTCACCGCGCCACCGCGTCACCGCGTCACACCGGTGTGGCCGAGCGAGTAGCGGCCCGGCTGCGGCCACAGGCACAAGCCGTGCGGCCGGTGCGGTACGTGGACGACCGAGATCACGTGACCGTCGATGGTCGAGATGGCGTAGACCGCGTCGTTGAAGCGACCGGACAGCCACAGCACCTTGCCGTCGGCGGAGACGCCGCCCATGTCGGGTGAGGTTCCCGGCAGCTGCCAGGTCGCGGTGACGGTCCGCGTGGCGAAGTCGATGACACTGACCGAAGCGCCGCGCCGGTTCGAGACATAGAGATGACGAGCGTCGCGACTCGGATAGAGACCGTGTGCGTCCCGACCGGTCGCCAGGAAGCCGATCTCGCGCAGCGACGCGCCGTCGATCATGTGCACTCCGCCGAGCAGAAGGTCGGCGACGTAGAACACCTTTCCGGCGGGCTCTACCTTCACATCCTGCGGGCTCGATCCCGCCATGTCGAGGTAGCCGGCGATCCGACCGCTCGGAAGATCGATCTTGACGAGCCGGCCCGCGAACTCGCACGAAGCGATGAGATAGGCCCCGTCGGCGCTGAAGTCGAGATGATCGATGCCGAGGCAATCGACTTTGACCGACTGCCGGAGCGCGAACGTGTGCGGATCGCGGAAGTCGAGCCGTTGTTGTCGTTCGGCGACCACGATCGCGGAGCGGCCGTCCGGTGTGAAATACATGTTGTAGGGGTCTTCGACCGGGATGTTCGGACCGGCGATCTTCCCGGTGCGCGGATCGATGGGCGTGAGTGAGTTCCCCAGATTGTTCGTCGCGTACAGGGTCCGCATGTCCCAGGCGGGCACGACATGTTGCGGTCGTTCGCCGGTTTGATAGCGGTCGATCACGCGGTACGTCGTCGGGTCGATGACGTCGACATAGCTGGACATGCTCTCGGGGACGTACACGAGCGTTCGGGCGCCGCGCGTCGCGGCGCTGAAGTTGTTCACACCGATGTGCGAGTAGATGTTCAGGGGGTTTTCCCCGGGGTGCGGACCTGACGTCCCGGACGTCGTCGGTGCAGGGCCCGGTTGTACGGTCGACGTGGTGGTCGACTTCAACGCGCTCGATTCGGTCGACGCGCTGCACGACGCGAGCAGCAGCAGCGCGAGTACCACTGCAACGCAACCGCTCCCGCGCCTCACAGTTCGCCGAGCTGGCGTGATTTGGCTCCCAGCGCATTCGTGATCGCGAAGGTCCGGCGCCGCTCCGCGAAACCGAGTGCGAACACGAGCCCGGTCGACGCCGCCGCGAGGGCGATCGCGAAGGCGAGCTCGACCTTCGTCAGACCCGAGAGGTCGACGGCGGTGAGGCTCGACGCCACGACCTTGTGCGTGCTCGTGACGTCGTTCACCGTGG
>JAUZEI010000468.1 GCA_030839105.1 Actinomycetota bacterium | reverse complement strand
CGGAGCGCAAGAGTGCGAAGTTCTCCGTGGGCTCGAAGTTCAAAGCCCAGGTGCAAGGGTCCTGATCGCGTAGGGCGTGGGGTCGCACTCCCTCGCGCACCGAATGACCTATGAAGTTCGAACTTCCCCGAGTGAGAGCTCTCAGGAAAGGTGGTGACCGTGCCTCCGGCTAAAAAGGCAACGAAGAAAAGGGCTGCCAAGAAGGCTCCGGCCAAGCGCAAGGCCGTGAAGAAGGCGCCCGCCAAGCGTAAGGCGGCCAAGAAGACCGCCAAGCGCAAGGCAGCGAAGAAGGCTCCGGCCAAGCGCAAGGCAGCCAAGAAGACCGTCAAGCGTAAAGCGGCCAAGAAGACCGCGAAGCGCAAGGCAACGAAAAAGGCTCCCGCCAAGCGCAAGGCAGCCAAGAAGGCCCCGGCCAAGCGGAAGGCGACCAAGAAGCGCGCCGCGAAGAAGGCCCCGGCCAAGCGTGCGGTGCGTCGCACGACGCGCAAGCGCACAGCGAAGAGAAAGTAACTTCGCGTTCGTAGTTTCGAAGAAGGGCCCGGGCAACCGGGTCCTTTCTTCGCGTCAGGAGCCGTTTCGCGACGCGTGCGGAAGGGTCGACTACAGGCTGTCGATGCGGGCGAAGGCTTCGCCGGCGCGTAGCCCGGCCCGGATGCCCGCCGCCCGCGCCTCGGCGAGCAGCTTCTGCGTGAACGCGAGTCGCTGATCATCGGGCCGATCGTCGATCGCCATCGTCGAACGCCATTGGCTGCGATGCGCGAGCAGTGCCTCGACCTTGCGATCGACGTAGCCGTCGACGTTCTCGACATGATCGACGCGGCCCGGTTCGAAGCACAGCAATGTCGACGGCCGGTGGGGCGCGACACCCTGATCGGGAAAGAACTGCGGATCGCGCGCCGCGACGATGCCCGACGTGACGAGTGAGCCGGCGTGATAGTGGTCGGGATGGATGCGATACGGCTGCCAGGGATCGTGGCCGAGCACGACATCGGGACGTGTCTCCCGGATCACTCGGCACACTTTTGCGCGCGGCTCCAAGCCGCTGTCGAGCTCGCCGTCGACGTACCGCAGGAACACCACTTCGCTCGCGCCGAGGACTTGGGCCGCGGCGCGCTGTTCCTCTTCGCGCGCGGCAATGAGCGCCCCCAGGTCGGCGTCGCCGTCCCAGGTTCCCTTGGAACCGTCGGTGCAGATGCACATCGTCACGTGCGCGCCGGCTGCCGACCACTTCGCGATCGTCGCACCGCACCCGAACTCGATGTCGTCGGCATGGGCTCCGACGGCGAGGGCTCGCGCCGGAACCGGGAGATCGACCGCGACTGTCATCGCGCCCGTTCGACGGGGCGGATCATCGGCCGGATCCGGCCGTCATCGGGCCCGGTCATGGGGCCGGTCCTGGGGCCGGTCATGGGGCCGGTCATGGGGCCGGTCATGGGGCCGGGAGACGGCGCCGTGCTTCGAGTTCGGCGAGATCGACGGCCAGATCGACGTCGAAGCCCAGCGCCGGATCGCGCACGATCCGGACCGTGAGCGATCGGCGGTGCGCTTCGTCGGCGTGCCGCGCGGCCGAGTCGGGCCCGTACGCGAACGTGAACGCCGCCGCGGTCGGTAGCGACAAGACGGGGGTGCCGTCGTCGCGATGGTCGGGAACGATCACCGCCACCGGATCAGCGCCGTCGTCGACCACTGCATCGAGGGATTCGGCCAGCGGAAGATCGGCGTGCACGACCGCGTAACGGATCAGGCCGCGCGCTTCGGCCCATGCCCGACCGGCCGCAGCCGATGCGTCGAGCGAGCCGGGATCGTCGACGACATCGCAGCCTCGGTCGCGCGCCCAGGCGACGACCTCGGGCGCGCTGGACACGATCGCGACGGCACGGCCGCCCGCCGCGTCGACCACGTTCTCGGCCATCGACCGAGCCAGAGCTTCACGATCCGGCTCGGAGAGCACCGCTGCGAGCCGCGCCTTCCCCAAGGTGAACGACCGGAGCGGGACCACGATCCCCGCGTCGTTGTGGGATCGACTCGGCATTCGCTCGTATGCTACCGACCGTGGACGCGGTGTATCCCGCCGCCAAGGCGGTGTTCCAGCCCTGGCTCCGCTACGGGTTGCACTGGACGATAGAGGGTGCGTCGAACATACCGATGCACGGATCGACCATCCTCGCGAGTAATCACGTCTCCTATCTCGACCCGTTGACCCTTGCCTGGGTGGCCGACCAACGTGATCGTCGCATCCGCTTCCTCGCCAAGGCGGAGTTGTTCAAGAACCCCGTCCTCGGTGCACTGCTGCGCGCCGCGCATCAGATTCCGGTCTACCGCGGCACGGCCGATTCCTCGGGCGCGCTGTCGGCCGCGGTCGAGGCGCTGCGGAACGGCGAGTGCGTCACGGTGTTCCCGGAGGGCACGATCTCCGAAGACTTCGAACCGATGCGCGGCAAGTCGGGAACGGCACGGCTCGCGCAGGCGTCCGGGGTCCCGATCGTGCCCGTCGGACTGTGGGGGACACACCGGCTGTTGACGAAGGGCCGCAAACCGCATTGGAAATGGGGGATCGCGGAGGTCGCCGTTGTAGGCGCACCTGTGCACATCGCCGAGGGCGACCACCCACGCGAGGCCACATTGCGAATCATGGACGCGATCACCGAATGCGTGGCCCGGGCGCGCGCTATCTATCCCGAGCATCCGAAGCCGGACGACGACGCGTGGTGGTGGAGAGACCCCGAGACCGCCAACGCACATCGGAGGCCCGCGTGACGCGTGTCGCCGTCGTCGGCGCCGGTTCGTGGGGGACGGCTGTCGCCGCGGTCTCGGCCGGCAATGTCGCGACGACGCTGTGGGCACGCCGGCCCGAGCTCGCCGCCCAGATCCGAGACGCGCACGAGAACCCGACCTACCTCCCGGGTGTTGCGTTGCCGAGTCGCTTGCACGGCACCGCGTCGCTCGAGGAGGCGTGCACGGATGCCGACGTGCTCGTGCTCGGAGTTCCGTCGCACGGTCTGCGCACGGTGCTCGCCGAAGCCCGACCGTTCATCGGGCCGAAGGTGCCCGTCGTCAGTCTCGCCAAGGGCATCGAACAGGGAACGCTGGCGCGTATGACCGAAGTCGCGTGCGCGGTGCTCGACGGTCACGAACCGGCGTGCGTAGGGGTGCTCACCGGACCCAATCTCGCCCGTGAGGTCGCGGCGGGGCAGCCGACCGCATCGGTGGTCGCCATGACCGATTCGGCCGTCGCCGAAGAGATGCAGCAGCTGTTCTTCGCAGCAACATTGCGCGTCTACACGAACCCCGACGTGGTGGGTTGTGAGATGGCGGGCGCGCTCAAGAACGTCATCGCGATCGGCGCCGGCATTGCCGACGGTCTCGGGTACGGCGACAACACGAAGGCCGCGCTCATGACGCGTGGGCTCGCCGAGCTCGCCCGGCTCGGCGTGGCGATGGGTGGCGATCCCCTGACGTTTGCGGGGCTCGCGGGCATGGGTGATCTCATCGCGACATGCAGCAGTCCGCAGAGCCGCAACCGGCATGTCGGCGTCGAGCTCGGCAAGGGACGCGCCCTCGACGACATCATCAACGAGATGAACATGGTCGCCGAGGGCGTGAAGTCGACGACGGCGGTCCTCGAGCTGGCCGCGCAGCGCGGAATCGAGATGCCCCTGGCCTCATTCGTGAAGCGTGTGCTCTACGACGGCGCGCGTCCCGCCGATCTCGTTCCCGAACTGATGCTGCGTAAGGCGAAACCCGAGCTCCACGGCATGCGGTGACCGGACCCGCGATGGTCGGCGTCGGCACGTTGACGACCGGTGTCACGGCCGAGGTCGACGCGTTCGGGACGGTCCGTAGTGGCGCCGTCCGGCTCGCGTGGCGTGTCCGCAGCGGGAACGACTGGGTCGAACCGGGCGCGGGTGGAACAACTCGGCAGTCACGGCCCAGCGCGGCGCCGGTCCTGCATACCGCCTTGCGCCTCCCCGGCGGCGACGCGATCCAGCGCGTGTATGCGGTCGGCGACGGAGACGGCGCCCTTGTCGTCGTCGAGATCGAGAACGACTCTCCCCAAGCGATCGCGGTGGGATTCGTGGTCGACACGCCTGGTGTCGTGTCCGCGGCCGATGACGGAGTGGTCGTCGACGGGCAGCAGGTGCTCGCCTGGTCTCGCCGTCCGGGCGCGGTCGAGGACGGCAACCGATTCGTCTATCCGGTGCCGCATCGCACGACCGTGCGCGTCGTGCTCGTCGGGCCGGATTCGGAGTTCGCCGGCGACGTGCACGCGCTGGCCGGCGCCGATGCTGTGGCCCACGCCTGGGACCGCATGCTCGATCGAGGACTGCGTACGGAGTTGCCCGAGCCGTTGCAGTCGGAGGTCGACGCGGCGCGTGCCGACCTCCTGCTCGCGTTGCCGACGGCGGACGCGTTCGTCGCGCTCGAGGCCTGGGGTTTCGACGAGGACGCCGTCGAGATGTGGTCCCGACTCGGCATGCGCGCTCGGCGGGCCGCGCGTCGAGGCTCGCCTCGTGGACTTCTGGGCAAGACGCTCGCCGCGCTCGTGCGCGAGGACGGCGGCCTCCTCGAGTTGCTCCCCGGCTACCGGGCGGCATGGCTCGGACAACATCTCGCGGCGCACGACATCCCCCTCCGGCGCGGTATGTGCTCGTTCGCCGTGCGCTGGCACGGGGCGCGCCCCGCGTTGCTGTGGGACGTTCCACCCGGAACCACCGTGCGCGTGCCGGCACTCGACCCCGGCTGGTCGTCGAACGAACCGGTCGGGGAGACGCTGCTCGCCGAACCGACGATGTCACTGCTTTCCATGGGCGGAGATGTGCCCGTCGTGGGCACGATCGTCGACGCGCCGGAGCAGTTCTCGTGAGTGAACATGTCGACGACCTCGTCTCGGCTGGTCTCTACGACTCCGCGGCGCCGGACAGCGCGCAACGTCTCGACCTCTTCGTGTTCCTGCTCGACGAGGTCGGCGCCTCCATACCCGAGCTCGTGCAGGCCGACGAGCAGGGCGGGCTCCTCAGCTTCGCCGCGTTCCGCACGCTGCGCACCGGACGCGACGGACTCACCTTCGCCGAGGCGGCGCGGCAGGCCGAGATCGATCCGAACGTCGCGCTCAACCTCTGGCGGGGTGCCGGCTTTGCCGACCCCCGGCCATTCGAGCGACGCTTCGGCGGCCACGACATCGAGATGTTCCGGCTGTTCGGCCTCCTCGCCGGATTCGTTCCGCACGAACAGGTTCTGCAGTTGATGCGCACCATGGGAGAAGCCGTCCGGCGGATCGCCGAGGCCGAGGTTGCGATGCTGCGCTCGAACGTCGAAGCACCGCTCGCGGAAAAGCGCGAGTACGTGGAGGTGGCGCGGACGTATCGCGCGGTCGCCCACGCGATGCTGCCCCGGATCTCCGATGCGATGGACGCGATGCACCGCCACCATCTCCAGGCGATCGGCCGGCGCTACAGCGAAGTCAACGCGCCCACGTCGGCGTTGAACGTCGTGCAACTTGCGGTCGGCTTCGCCGATCTCGCCGGGTACACGAGCCTGTGGTACGAGCTCGAGCCGCAGTACCTCGCGGTGATGCTCGACCGATTCGAGGCCACCACCGGCGACGTCATCGCGGCCACGGGCGCCAACGTCGTCAAACGCATCGGTGACGCCGTGATGTTCGTCAGCAACGCGCCGGGCGTCGCATGTTCCCTGGCGCTCGACCTGCTCGAGGCGTGCGCGGCGGCGCACCTCCCGAAGCTACGCGTCGGTGTTGCGTTCGGCGACGTGATGGTTCGCCAGGGCGATTTCTACGGCCCGACCGTGAATCTCGCGGCGCGGCTCGTCGCCTCCGCCGAAGCCGGCACCGCGCTGACTGACGCCGGACTTCAGCAACGGCTGGAGCGGGTCCGGAGCGGGTACGCGTTCGTCGCCGCCGGCAAGTACAACCTCGCCGGTTTTGCCGAACCCGTGGAAGCGTTCCAGCTCCTACGCCCCTGACCCCGCAAACCCTGCCCACAGTTGGCAGGAAATCAGGCGCGTGGCGCACGTTTCACTGCCCACTGTGGGCAGGGTTTTGGGCGGCGAAGGCTTTGTAGTCGTCTTCTTCGTCGAAGAACACGAGCACCCATGTGTCGGTTTCCTCGGCTCGCACCAGCGCTTCGTAGCGGTGGTTGCCGTCCTGCAGGAGCAAGCGGCCGTCCTGATACTCCGCGAGGAGCGGTGGGGGTTCCCAACCCTGATCGATGCTCTCCTGCATCTCTTCGACGTCGCCCTCCCACTCGTCGGTCTCGATGGGAACGAGCGCGTCGTCCTCCGGTCCCGCGAGGCGGACGAGGTCATCGAGGGGGACGAGTATCGGACCGACCCACCAGTGCGGCTTCTGCGCCAGCGCGGCCGCGAGGATCTCGTTGTCGCTCCCGCGGCTTGCAAGGAACTCGCCGACCCAGATCGCCGTCCGGTCCGCGGCCGCGGCGGCGCGCGCCGATGCCAGGCTGAATTCGCTCATGCGTATCGGGATGCCCATTTCCGGGCCGTCTCACTCGCGCACGGGAAAAGTCCGAGGCATCGGGCCGGCGCTAGCGTCTCTGTAGGTGAGGGACGGCCGTTCGAAGCGCGAGCGTGGGATAGAGACGCGGCGGCGCGACGACCCGCGCGCGCAGGGTTCGTATCGGCCGGTGCGGCTTCGAGTGCTGCTCGCCCTGACCGCGATCGCGGTCGTCGTGGGCCGCGGCACGCCCCTGATCCGCGCGCTCAGCCCTCGTCGGAAGGGAGCCCGTCTTCCCCGGCGGTGACGGCCGCTACGAATCTCGGGTTCGCGTGCCGAGATCGCGGAACGGTCGCCAGAGATAGCCGTCGGGGTCGGCGACGACGAACTGGCGGTTTCCGGCTTCGTCACCGTCGGCCGCGTACCACTGCTCCTCGAGCGCGATCACCGGCTCGTGTCCCGCCGCAAGCACGCGCTCGTAGATTTCGTCGACGTCGGGTACCTCGAGTTGGAAGTTGACCCCGCGGCCGAACGGTCGTCCCAGCGAGGCGGTCCGGAACCGCCGCCCCGGCCCGGCGGCTTCTTCGAGCATGACCTCGGCGCGGTCGCGGGCGAGATACACGAACCGTTCGGCGGGGCGTTCGTAGACGACACTGAACCCCAACACGTCGACGTAGAACATGCGCGATTCGTCGAGATCGGTGACGTCGAGCTCCGGTACGAGTGACGGTGGCGGACCGTTCGTCACGCGTCAGCCGTTGAGTCGAAGGGTCGCGATCTCGAACGGTCGTAGCTCGAGCTCACCCTCGAACGAGGAGATCGGTTGACCGCGCAGGTCGACGACGAAGCCCCGCGCCGGTACGCCGTCGTATTCGAGCGTGACCGTTCCCGGTTCGGCCGCGGACCGGAAGACGCGCACGACGAGTCCTCCCGGTACGCGTCGCACCGCCGACACTTCGGCGCCGTCGACTCGCAGGGCGGCCCCGGTGATCGCGCGCGTCTGGTCGCTCTGGGGTGCGACTCGGGCGCGTTCGAACGGAACGAGGAATGCGTCAGCCGCGCCGTAGCAGTCGGAGTCGTACCAGTCGCCACGGTGGAGAAAGACGGCGTACTCGGCGCGCTGCGCGCCGAGTAGCTGTGGACCGGACAGGGCCTCGGGCGGACCGGCCGGATTCGGCCGCAACTGCGGCTCCGTGCGCGAGAGATAGCCGACCGCGCGCAGCAGCGTGATGGCCAGCGTGCTCCCGCCGCCGACCACCTCGTACTCGAGCAGACCGTCGTGCACGAGTGCGAGCCCGCCGGAGCCGTCGGAGGCGTCGACGAAGCGGCGCGAGGGGAATGTCGGCAGTCCGAACTCGTGGATACCGCCCTCTGCAGTCAGCCCGCGATGCACCACCGCGAATGCGCATTCGGCATCGGAGCCTCCGACCGTCGCGGGCAGTGGGAAGTGTGCGCGCAGCCGATGATCACGCGCCTGATTGTCGAGCTCGTGCGCAACGCGCAGGAATCGTTCGCGGGCGTGGAGCTCGAGTGTCGTCCGCACGGTGGCCCGGACCGTCTCTTCGCTCCGCCCGCGGCACGACCGCTCGTCGCCCACGGCGAACGCCGGCCACGTGTAGTCGGACTCGATCGTGAGTCGGGCGCGTGCGGGCCCGGCCTCCGAGGTGGCAATGCGTACCGCATCCGGACGATCGATCACGACGTCGGACTCGGGCGGGGAGTAGTTGTAGGTGTCGCCACCGTCGCCGTCGTCGACCAAGCGTCCACAACCTTCGACGCGCAGGCCGTCGGCCGCCTCGATCGTGTACGTACCGTCGGCCGGGTCGACGATGACCCGCAGGTGCTCGTTGGAGAGCTCGTTCGCCGAGACGCGCGCTCCCGCATCCGCCGCGGCCTCGCCTTCGGTCGCGGTGAAACACGACCAGCCGAAGCCCTCGATCTCACCGGTCTCGAAGACGACGTGCCGGACCGGCGCGACGAGCAGGCGCAGGCGCACGGTGTGACCGGCCTCGCCCAACGCCAGGATCTGCTCCTTCAGCTCGGTGAGGTCGACGCGTTCGGCAGCACCGCGCGCCTCGTGCAACACGATGTCGTATATATGGGTCGCTCGCGCTCCGCCTCCCGGCTCCCGTGTCCCTCGCGCCGCGTCTCCACCTGCGGTCGGCTCCGCTGCCGCTCCGGGCTCGTATATATGGGTCGCTCGCGCTGCGCCTCCCAGCCCTTGTGTCCGGCGCGTGGCATGTCCACCTCCGGTCGGCTCCGCTGCCGCTCCGGGATGGTCGGCGCCGTCGACATCGGAAACCTCGTAGGAGTGGATCTGACGTCCGGCGAACTCGGACGCGCGCATCAGGTCGAGCACCCAGCGAACCTTCTGGCCCGTGACCATCGTGTGGAAGCCCTCGCCCCCGACCTCGTCGAGCACCTGCGCCGGGTGCGCGACACCGTCCGGTCCGACGAAGTGACACGGGCCCGTTCCGGGAACACGGGCTTCGACCACGCCCGTACGGGCACGCGCCGTCGGGTTGGCTACGAGCGTCGCGCCCGCCGGTGCGCGGACTTGGCCGGCGAGAGACCGCAACGCGTCGGTCGTGAGACCGTCGCCGATCTGGCGCGACTCGTAGTAGCGCACGAGCACCTGATCGACCACCTCGTCGCTGCTGCACGCGCAGGACGAGTCGTGGGCGCTGTTCAACACGAGCTTGCGCCAGGCGATGTCGAGGAGGGCGTGCGGATACTGCGTCGCAGGCATGAACAACGCCGACAGCGGTTCGGCCCGCTTCTCGAGCGCGCGCTCGGCCCGCGCGCACGCGCGGTGTACGTCGACGCGATTCGAGCCGACACCCATGAGGAGATTCGCGCGTGCACCCGACCGGAGCTCTCCGGTGATCGTCACGAGCCCGTCCGACGGCTGGTCGTACAGATACTCGGGCAGCGACGTGACCGCGAACTCATATTCGTCCTGAACCGCATTCGCTTCGGCGACCACCCGCCCGAGCCATGCCTGCGGCATCTGGTGATCGGTACCGTTCATCAACAACATGTCGCGCAGGCGCGCCGGGCCCAGCTCCTGCTCGTAGTCGCGGGCGCGTGCGACGAGCCGCTTGGCGTCGTCGGGAATGTCGCGTCCGTTGGAGTACGAGCCGTAGAGATACTCGGCGCGCACACGCGAGCCGTCGGGCGCCTGCCACCAGAAGGCGGTCTGCTCCACGGCCGCGGGTACGCCGCGCCAGACGACCGCGTGCTCGAAACCCGTGAGGCGCAACAGCTGCGGCATCTGCGCGACGTGACCGAACATGTCGGGCAGGTAGCCGACGTCCATCACGCCGCCGAGCTCGGAGCCGCGGGCGATGCCGAACTGGAGGTCGCGCACCATCGTCTCGCCCGAGACCATGAACTCGTCCATGAGGACCATCCACGGTCCGATCGCGAGCCGGCCCGCGCTCGCCAGCCGCGCCAGCGCGGGCGCGGCCTCGGGACGAACCGCGAGGTAGTCGTCGAGCACCGCGGTCTGGCCGTCGAGCAGGAAACGTGAGTACGACAAGTCGGACTCGAGCATCGGCAACAGTGCGTCGAGCAGCCGGACGAGGCGGAGCCGTAAGGTCTGGTACGGCGTGTACCACTCGCGATCCCAATGCGTATGCGGGAAGATGGCTACACGGGTCGGCTTGCATTCGACGCTAGTAGGGCCACACCGCCGGCGCCGCGCCGCGCCGGACCAGCTA
>JAUZEI010000436.1 GCA_030839105.1 Actinomycetota bacterium | reverse complement strand
GGCGAGAACAAGATCGCACGCATGCGGGGCCACGCGGTGCGCCAGCGGATGCCGTTCGTCTGGCTCCTCGATTCCGCGGGGGCACGGATCCAGTCGACGAGTGGTTCTACCTTCGCGGGGGCCGGCGCGTTGTTCCGCGAGCAGGTCGCGATGAGCGGCGTCGTGCCCATGGTCGCGGCGATGCTCGGTCACTGCGCGGCCGGTACGGCCTACATCCCCGGTCTCGCCGACTTCGTACCGATGGTCAAGGGCACGTCGTCGATGGCGCTCGGCGGTCGCCATCTGGTGAAGGCCGCCGTCGGTGAGGACGTGACCGAAGAGGAGATGGGCGGCTCGGCGGTGCACACCAAGGTGTCGGGGGTCGCCGACCTCGAAGTCGCCGACGACGAGGAATGTCTCCGCGTCGTGCGCGCGTATCTGTCGTTCTTCCCGCAGCACAACCAGGAACGCCCACCGATCCGGGTGACCGACGATCCGATCGATCGGCGTGCCGAGGAGTTGTACGACATCGTGCCGACGGCACCGCGGCGCGCGTACGACGTACGCAAGGTGATCCAGGCCATCGTCGACGAGGGCGAAGTCTTTTGGATGAAGCCGGAGTGGGCGAAGAACCTCGTGACCGGTCTGGCGCGCGTCGACGGACGGCCCGTGGGCGTCATCGCCAACCAACCGATGGTGCTGGGCGGCGCGCTCGACGTGAATGCGGCCGACAAAGCCGCGCGCTTCGTCTGGTTGTGCGACGCGTTCAACATTCCGCTCGTCTTCCTCCACGACGTTCCGGGGTTCATCGTCGGCTCCGCGGTCGAGAAGCAGGGCATCATCCGCCATGGCGCGAAGATGCTCTTCGCGGTGAGCGAGGCGACAGTGCCCAAGATCTCGGTGATCCTGCGCAAGAGCTACGGCGCCGGATACTTCGTGATGAACGGGCTCGCGTACGAGGCCGACTACATCGTCGCGTGGCCGACCGCCGAGATCGCGGTGATGGGTCCCGACGGCGCGGTGAACATCATCCACCGCCGCGTCCTCGAGGCGATCGAAGACGACGACGAACGCGCCGCCAAGCGCCTGGAGTTGGCCGAGGAGATCCGGGCGAACATCGATCCTTACATCGCGGCGGGGCACGCTCAGCTCGATGACGTGATCGATCCCGCCGACACTCGGGCCGCGATCGCGCGCGGCCTGCGCATCACAGCCGACAAACGGGTCGACCGGCCGTGGCGTAAGCACGGCGTCCTGCCCGTGTGAGCCCGCGCGCTCCGATCATCCGGCCCGGAACCACCGACGAGGTCGAAGAGGTGCTCGCGTTCTGGATTCGCGCCGGCGCGCATCCGAGTCCGACCGACACGGTTCTCGACGTCACGCGCGTCGTCGCGGCGGCTCATGCGGCGCTGCTGGTCGCGGTCGACGGGCACGGCACCGTCATCGGGTCGGTCATCGCGACATTCGACGGCTGGCGAGGGAACGTGTACCGGATGGCTGTCGATCCGGCCTGGCGACGCCAGGGTCTCGCGCGCCGGTTGGCAGGCGCAGCCGAGACCTGGTTGCGCGCCGCGGGCGCGGTCCGGCTCAGCGCGCTGGTCGAAGGTGACAATGAGATCGCCCCCGCGTTCTGGGAATCAGTCGGATTCCACCACTACGAGGGCATGCGCAGATACAGCAAGAACCTCTGACGCCGCCTACGATCCCGCCCATGTCCGAGATCTACGCGGAGATCACCGCGAATGTCTGGCAAGTCGGCGTCGAGGTGGGCCAGATGGTCGCCGAGGGCGACGAGATCTGCATCCTCGAGTCGATGAAGATGGAGATCCCTGTGATCACCGAGGTCCCGGGCGTCGTGCGCGAGCTCGACGTCGAACCGGGCCAGACGGTGCAGGAGGGCGATCGCATCGCCCTGATCGACGAGTCCTGAACAAAGCCGGCGCGCGTGATCCATTTCGACGAACGGGGCCGGGTCGGGATCGCGACCATCGACCGTGAGGAGCGCCGGAACGCACTGAACGCGGAGCTCTGCGACCAGCTGCGCGGTCATCTCGAGGGATCCGCCGGGCTTCGCGCGATCGTGATCACCGGGGCAGGGACCGCGTTCTGCTCGGGCGCCGATCTCGTCTCCCGGTTCGCCAAAGAGGGCGACGCGCACTCCGACACGTTCCGGCCTGCGTTCGAGGAGGTGCTCGACGCGATCGTCGGCCATCCGGCTCCCGTGATCGCCGCAATCAATGGGCCTGCCATCGGTGCGGGTATGCAACTCGCCGTGGCCTGCGACGTGCGCGTCGCCGCGCTCGGCGCGCGGCTCGCGATTCCCGGTGGAAAGCTCGGTATCCACCTGAGTGCTCGCAACATCTGGCGACTCGCGCAACTCGTCGGGCAGGGCGCGGCGCGCGACTTCCTGCTCGCGGGTCGCTCGGTCGACGCGGAAGAGGCGCAGCGGCTCGGACTCGTCCAGCACGTCGACCACGACGCGCTGAGCACTGCGTTCGCGCTGGCCGGTGAGATCGCGGCGTCGGCTCCTCTCACGGTCCGCGGGCACAAGCGCGCTTTGAATCTCGTCGCCGAGGCCCAATGGCTTTCCGACGAAGCCCAGGCCGAGATTGCCGCGCTCGAAGCCGGAGCCTTCGCGAGCGACGATCTTCAGGAGGGCATGGCCGCCTTCGCCGAGAAGCGCAGCCCCGAGTTCAAAGGCAGCTGAGCGGCCCGGCGCGTTCTTCCCGTCACCGCGGGCCACGTTCGGGTCACCGCCGGGTGTGCCGCGCGTCCGCTCAGCTTCAGCCTTGCGTCGCGCCGCGACTGAGACTCACCAGGGAAGCGAGTCGAGGTCGACGTTGCCGCCGGAGCAGATGACGCCCACACGGGCACCGTCCAGCGTCCCATCCCGCGCGACGGCGCGTGCCGCCGCGAACGCCACCGCGGCGCTCGGCTCGATCAACTGCTTCGTCCGTTCCCACACGACCCGCATAGCGGCGACGATCTCAGCCTCGTCGACGACGACCTGCTCGACGCCGTGTTCGTGCAGGATCGCTTCTGTACGACCCGACAGGCCGGTGCGAAGTCCGTCGGCACGCGTCGACGCCCGATCGCGCGGCGAACCGCCGATCACGCGTATCGGTGCGACCGCGATGCATGTCCCCGAGCACAGACCCCCGCCTCCGATCGGCGTCACGACCACATCGAGACCGGCGACCTCCTGCGTGAGCTCCAGCGCCGCGGTTCCCGCGCCTGCGATGACGCGTTCGTCGTCGAAGGGGTGGATCTCGATCGCCCCGGTGCGCTCGAGAACGTCGGCGAGTAGCGCCCGGCGCGCCTCCAACGTGTTGTCGCACGTCGTCACTTCTCCGCCGTAGCGCAGGACGGCCGCCCGTTTGGCCGCCGACGCGTTCGCGGGCATGACCACGTACGCGGGAACGCCGCGGGTCGCGGCCGCCCGCGCGAGTGCCGCCGCGTGGTTTCCCGAGGAGTGGGCCGCAACACCACGACGTGCTTCGGGTTCCGGCAACGACTGCACCGCGTTGGTCGCGCCGCGGTATTTGAAGGCACCGACGCGCTGCAGGTGGTCCGCCTTCACGAAGATCTCGGTGCCGATCCAGTCGTCGAGCGAATGCGACCGAAGTACGGGCGTACGGTGAATGTAAGGCGCGATCCGGGCGGCCGCTTCGCGCACCGCGCCCCGGTCGACACCGTTCATCTCGACCTCAGTAACCGGCGGGGAGCGCGCGCTCCAGGAACACGTAGAAGGGGAACAACGCGACGACGAACGGCACCACTCCGATGAGCCACGTGGCGGGGTGCCTCCAGCGCCGGAACGTCCACCACCACGCGAGCCCGATGACTGCGGCGACGATGCCCCACACGATCGTCGGCTCGAAGCTGCGGGTCTGACCCGAGAGACCTTCGGCGAGCCCCGCCGTCGTGCGGCCTTTGCCGGTTCCCGCACTCGCCGGTTGCGGTTTCGACTTGGTGAGCTTCGCGCTCTTCGCCGCTACGAGCTTCGCCTTGACGACGATGCGCTTGGCCGCAGAGCCCTTGGGATGGCACGCGGTGAGCGTCAGCTGGGCGTCGGGCGTGTTGGCGACGACCGACACCTCCGTGGGTGCGACGATCAGCTGCTGGTACATCCGGTAGGCGAAGGTCGTGCCCTCGAGCGTCGTGATGATGATGTCGTCGCCGATCTTCACCTTGTCCAGGTCGCCGAACGGGTGCAGGTAGGTGGTGCGATGGCCGGCGATCGCGGCGTTGCCGATCGTGCCGGGAAGGGGCGTACCGGGGTAGTGGCCCGGACCCTTCTTCAGGTCGTCGCGCGATGTGCCCTCGACGTAATAGAAGTTGATCCCAACGCTCGGAATCGAGATGACACCCTCGCCTTCGCCCTCCGCCGGCGTCACGAGCGGGGCCAGCCGATGGGAGAAGACCGTGGTGCGCGTCGTCCCCGTCGACCCCGGTTTCGGCACCGTCGTAGGCACCGGGCCGACGGTGTCGTTCTCGTCCTGGAGCTTTTGGATCTGCGCCCGGATGTCGTGCTTGAGGTTTTCCTGGGCGCGCGCGGTGAAGATGCCCGTTCCCCAGAGCTGATACACGACAAAGAGGAGTATCAGCAGCCCCAGCGTGACCAGCGTCCGGCCGATGCCCGCGATCGCACGTCGCACCGGCCGAATGGTACCGGCCGTGATTACAGGCCCGCGCGCGGTGGTCGCTCCGGTTCGCCCGGTTCCCGGGCACTTCCGTAAGCTTCGTTCCTACACGCACCCCCGGTCCCCGGAGCTCTGGTTGCGCTGCGTACGTCTTCGGTCGGCCGTCTGCATGCTCGGACGATTTCCCGCGCTCGCCGGTGCCGATCTCGAGGTCGAGACCGGCGAGGTGTTGCTGCTCAGCGGTCCGAACGGCGCGGGCAAGACCACCCTCCTGCGACTCTGCGCCGGCCTGCTGCCACTGCGCGCGGGTACGGCTGAAGTGCTGGGCGTCGACCTCGCAGTGGAACCGCGGCGCGTACGCCGGGCCGTCGCGCTCGTCGGGCACGAGACGTTCTGTTACGACGACCTCACCGTCGCCGAGAACGTGCGCTTCGTCGCGCGCTCGACCGGAAATACCACGGCCGACGCCGACGCCGCGCTCGAACGCGTCGGCCTGCAACGGCTCGCCCAGGTCGCGCACGGCCGCCTGTCGCAGGGTCAGCGCCGGCGCCTCTCGCTGGCGAACGCGATCGCACGCAAACCGCGCCTCCTGTTGCTCGACGAGCCGCACGCCGGTCTCGACGAGCAGGGACGCGCGGTGTTGGAAGAGGTCGTGCGGGCCGCGCCCGCTGTGGGGTGCACGGTGATGCTCGCGTCGCACGAGCTCGATCTGGCCCGTCGGCTCTCCACCCGTGAGGTACGCATCGTCGCCGGTCGGGTGCATGCGGCGCCCGTCGTCCCGGCACCCGGGTCGACCCCGACAGTGCCCCCGACACCAACCGCCGCCGAGATCGAGGCCCGCACGTGAGCTTCTTGCGCGATGCATTGCTTGTCGCGGGCAAGGA
>JAUZEI010000432.1 GCA_030839105.1 Actinomycetota bacterium | reverse complement strand
CCGGTCTCCCCTCGGACCTCGAGGAGGTGGTCGCGCAACTCGAGGTCGTCGAGGAGGTCGTGCAGCAGCACGGTCCTCCTAGTTGTGCTTGGACGGGTCGGGAGGCAGGCTAGCGGCGGTCGACGCGCCCGCCGTCGCTGTCGATCCGCTCTGACCGGTGCTCGCTCCAGCTGCGGAGTGCGTAGGGCCGAGTTGCGTCTGCAGCGCAGCCTGCGCGCGTGCGAGATCGGCGCCGTGCGGAACGGCACACGAGTTGCGCGATGCCCGAGCGGTCGCCAATGCAGCCGAATACTGCTTGTTCGTAGTGTCCGTCGGGTTGACACCGTACTGCTGCAACGCGAAGTGTGTGATCTCCGAGAAAACAGGCGCTGCGACCGCGCCGCCGAAGCTGAGGTTGTTCTCGTCGAGCACCACGAGCGTCGCAAAACGCGGATGGTCGGCGGGCGCGTATCCGATGAACGAGGCCATCGTTGCGTCGGCGGAGTAGCCACCGGTCGCCAGCGCCTTCTTGGCCGTACCGGTCTTGCCGGCGACGTAGTAGCCGGGGATCGCCGCGCACGCCCCCGTGCCCTTGGCAACCACACCCCGAAGCATCTGCGTCATCAACGACGCCGTGTTCTGGGAGACGACGCGCGTGCCGTCGGGAACCGGCGCCGGATGGCGCACGCCCTTCGCGTCGATGGTCGCGTCGAGCAGATGCGGCGGCCGGGTTACTCCACCGTTCGCAATCGTGGCGAACGCATCGAGCATCTGCATCGCCGTGACGGAGACGCCGTATCCGATCGCGGTCGAGTATTTGCCGGTCGCGTAATACCGCGAGGGGTCGAGCAACAGGCCGGCCGGCTGACCCGGCCACTCGATCGCGGTCTGGCTGCCGAGGCCGAAGGCGCGCACGCCGTCGGCGACCTCCTGGTTGTGCATACGTTGCGCGATCTTGATCGTTCCCACATTCGACGACTCCCTCAGGATGTCGGCGGTGGTCCAGTGCTCGATGCCGTTGGGGACGCCGGTGTGCGTCTCGGCGTCGTAGTAGGGCTTGACGTGCTTATCCACTTGGATCGAGTTCGGTACCTCGAACATCGTGTCCGGCGACACGTGACCGTGCTCGAGCGCCCACGACAGCGTGATGAGCTTGTTCGTGGAACCGGGTTCGAACAGTTCGGTGAGCGGCGCGTTGTGGTCGCCGGCACCTGCCACCTTGGCCGGCGTCGTCGGAGTCGCGCCGGACACGGATGCCATGGCGAGCACGGAGCCGTTGGTGACGTCCATCGTCACCGCCATACCGCTGCGCGCGCCCGTCGCCTTCACCTGGTCGAGCAGCGAATATTCGGCCTGCCACTGCAAGTTTTCGTCAATGCTCAACACGACGTCGGTTCCGCGTTGCGCGTCGATGAGGGTTTTCTGCGTGTTCGGGATGTCGTGGCCGAGCGGATCCTGCTCGACCGAGAGCGAACCTGATTTTCCGGCGAGCAACGAGTTGTATTCCGACTCGATCCCCGCCGCGCCCGAGCCGTCGAAGTGCACCTGGCCGAGGACCGACGCTGCAACCGATCCCGCGGGGTAGCTGCGCGCCGACTCCGGCATGAATCCGATGCCCGGGAGCTTCATGGCCTGCACCATGGTTGCGACGCTGTCGTCGACGGTGTGTGCGAGGTATACGAAACGGCGGGGTTGCCGGGTGGTGCCTTTCGCCGAGAGCGCGCGCACGAGCTTCGTACTGTCGACTGCGAGAACCGGCGCGAGCTTGGCGGCCTCCGCGACCGGATCGGAGACGAGGGTCGGGTCGGCGTAGACCGTCGTCCGCTCGATCGACATCGCGAGATCACGACCGTTGCGGTCGAAGACGCTGCCGCGCTGTGCGGTCAACGGGATCGTGTGCTGCGCGAGATCGACCGAGAGCTGCTTGTACTTGCCGCCGCTGGCGAGCTGGAGTTGTCCGACGCGTGCGCCGAGGGCACCGAAGCCGAGTAGCAACAGGGCGCTGCAGACACCCAACCGGCGCGTCGGTCGCGCCGCCCGTGGTGCGGGTCGGAAGACGGGTGTGGCCTGCGGACCGGGTCGCACAAGGGGACGCGGTCGGGGCCGAGGCTTTGTCACGCGCGCGCGCGGCGGCCGGCGCCGAAGCGGATCCGGGCGCCCACTCCCGTCCTGCGCGTTCATACCGCGACCGTCCGGGCCGCGGCCGCTCCCGTCACGGTTGGGGGGCAAGGGCGTGCTTGGTGTCGGCATAGTTCTTCGCGGTCGAAGTCTGCGGACCCTGGCCGCCGGGCGGCCCGGACGCGGGATGCTGCGTCGCGACCCGCAACGGCGTCATCGTCCCGCCCGGGACCATGCCGATTTTCGTCGCGGCCCGGATGACGGTCTCGGCCGACGACAGCCGGGCGTTGAGGTCGCGTAGGCGCGCGTACCGCAGCTGTTCGTTCGTCCGCTCCTTCGACAGCCGTTCCATCGTGAATGCGGACTGCGCCGCGAACACGTGGAATGCAACGAGCGTGAAAAGCGACGCGACCGTGACGAGCGCGGCCGCCCACATGATGAGCCGCGCCCGCAATCGACGACGGGCGACCTCGGGCGCGACGGTCAGCCGGGCGCGCGCACCGTCCCCGCGGTTGCGGTTCTGCCCCGGACGCGGCGCTGCGTTCGGGACGGGTTGGTTCCGCGGGGACGGTTGGGCGCTCATTGCAACCTCAGGCGACATCGTTCGGGAAGTCCGTGTCGGCAACTTCGGATCCGGGAACGTCGGACAAACGCTCGACGGCGCGCAGTCGCGCGCTTTCCGCCCGCGGGTTGGCGGCGACTTCGGCGGCGGACGGACGCATCGGCTTGCGCGTCAGGACGCGGGCCAGGCCGTGCGGCCGCGACGGAAGTACCGGCAGCTTGGCGGGCACGTCGCGATCGGCGTCGTCACCGGCCCAACGAGCGAAGGTCTCCTTGACCATGCGGTCCTCGAGTGAGTGGTACGCCAGGACCAGCACACGACCACGCGGCCCGATGACGTGCACCGACTCGTCGAGTCCGTCGGCGAGATTCGGCAGCTCGCGGTTGACCTCCATGCGGATCGCCTGAAACGTGCGGCGCGCAGGATGCGGACCGCGTCGACGAGTCGCGGCCGGAATGGCGTCGCGCACGATCTCCGCGAGCTCGCGCGTCGTGCGTACGGGTCGCGCGCCGACGATCGCGTGGGCGATCCGGCGCGCGAATCGTTCCTCGCCGTACTGCGAGATGACCGTCGCGAGGTCCGATTCCTCGTAGTCGTTCACGACGTCGGTGGCGGTCAGCAACTGCTTCGAATCCATACGCATGTCGAGCGGCGCGTCGAAGCGATACGAGAAGCCGCGCTCGGGGCGGTCGAGCTGCGCGCTGCTCACTCCGAGATCCATGAGGATGCCCATCGCCATTTCTCCTTCGCCGTGCTGCTCGACCAGGCGGCCGAGCTGCTCGAATCGTCCGTGCACCACCTTCGCCCGATCGCCGAAGCGAGCGAGTCGTGACCGGGCGGCCTCCACGGCGTCGACGTCACGGTCGAGGCCGAGCACGTGCACGTCGGGTCGCGCGTCCAACAACACAGCCGAGTGGCCACCGCCACCGACCGTGCAGTCGATGATCAACCCGCCGGGCATCGCCGAGAGGAGCTCCACCACCTCCCGGGCCATCACCGGGAGATGCGAGAACTCCTCCACCACCGTTTTTCTCCTCGCCGCTTTCGCCGGAACCGCGTCGCCGCCGATC
>JAUZEI010000426.1 GCA_030839105.1 Actinomycetota bacterium | reverse complement strand
GAATTTGCGTTTCATCCGCGCTCGGAATTCGGCATACTCCTTGCCGGAGTCTCAAGAAGCGGGACACCTTGGTTTCGGTTGTTTTTCTTCGCTCAGTAAGGAGGAACGATGGCTGTGATCGAGTGCCCACACTGTGGCGCGCAGGTTCCCGTCGAGGACGGCGCGTCGGTTCGCTCCGGGCATAGCGCGCAGAGCGGCGGTCCGTGCGAATGGGTGATGCGTGAGGGTGAAGAGGAACGTCACCGCTGTCCGGACATGGCGCCCGCAACGGAGCCGACGACGAACGCAAGACGCAAGGACCCGTCGCCGCGCATCCGGGAAGCCGTCGAGCTCGTAGCGGCCCAGGCTGGATGTGACGAAGAGGAAGCGCTCACACGTTTGCGCGAACGCGCGGCGTCTGTCCAGTACAGGGTGCATGACTACGCGCTGCTCGTGATCCAGGGCATGGTTCGCTTCGGCGCGATGCCGTCAGATGGCTCGGCGAGCGTCGCCTGACGGTTGCAGGACAGCGAGTCCTGCGAGGTTTGCTCCTCGCAACGACGGTGGTATCGCTGGGTCCTGGCCGGTACCGGCCAGGTTGTTCAGCCGTTGGGGTTCTACCCGTGTGCCCCTCCGGCTGGGCTTCCGAGAGCAACGATACGGTGCGGTTGACCGGGGTCGGCCCACCTTGAAGCGACAGGGACCTGACTGCCTCCGTTGCGAGAGGCAATCACGATGCCCGAGTACCCGGACGGCTTCGCCGCTCTTGTCGTCGCGCTCAACACGTCGATGGTCAACGAAGAGAGCCTGAACGAGACGCTGCAACGGGTCGCGTTCATCGCATGTGAAAGTCCGATCGGTGCCGACCACGCGGGCGTGACGCTCCAGCGCGCGACGGGTCCGACCACCGCCGCGTTTCACGGAGACTGCGCGTTGCCGCTCGATAGGGCGCAGTACGCGGCGGATGACGGACCGTGCCTCACTGCCTACCGGACCGGCAAGACGGTGGCGGTCGAATCGATCGCCGACGAGCGCGATCGGTGGCCCAAGTTCGCCGAAGCGGCAGGCGAATGCGGCATCGTCAGCTCGCTGTCGCTGCCACTCGCATTGAAAACCGAAATCGTCGGGGCCCTCAACCTCTACGCCTCCCAGCCGCTGATGTTGGACGAGGCGCGCGTGCATCTTGCGTCGCTGTTCGCCGAACAAGCCGCGTTGGCGGTCACGAACGCCGAGCTCTACTTCAAGACGTACACGCTCACGCAGAACCTCATGCTCGCGCTCGAAAACCGAGAGCGCATCGGCCAGGCGAAAGGCATTCTGGCGACCCGGCTCGGGCTCACGATGGACGACGCCTTCGACTTGCTGAGGCGGACCTCGCAGCGGATGAACATCAAGCTTCGCGACATCGCCGAGCACGTCACCAACACCGGCGAACTTCCGTCCCTTTCGGAATAGGCGGCCAGGCGGCGCCGCGGCTCAACTGCGCGTGGACGCTCAGTGCGGCCTAGATGGCCGGTGGCATCGCGCACCAGTTCTGACCGTTCGGGACTTTTCGCGGACTCGGCGCGGATCTGACTTCACGCAGCCACGCCGTCGCTCGGCGCAGATCGGCGCCGGGCCTGGACGTAGCTGGCGCGCCCGGCAGGATTCGAACCTGCGACCCACGGCTTAGAAGGCCGTCGCTCTATCCAACTGAGCTACGGGCGCTCGCCTTCACGATCCGAGAGAAAACTACCGGAGTGCGGTGTGTGGGCGGCCGACGATCCTGCCTTCGGCCCGACGATCCGCGCTCCCGCGCGATTGATGCGGCCCGACGCGGGTAGGTCTCGGGAAAACCACCGACCTCCCGTCGGCCGGTGGTGCAGCCCACGAGGAGACGCAGACGACATGGCAGGCAACGGCCGGAAGAACGCGCCGAAGAGCACGAAGAACGGTAAGAACGGAAAGAAGTCGAAGGGAGCAGGCGACCAGACCTTCTCGGTCGGTGCCGGCGGCGAGACCCACCAGGTGGCGGACGGGGAGCGGCCGCCTCTGACGACGCGGCTGGGCGTGCCGGTCGCGGACGATCAGAACACATTGCGGGTCGGCGATCGCGGTCCGGCGGCCCTCGAGGACTTTCACTTCCGCGAGAAGATCTTCCACTTCGACCACGAGCGGATCCCGGAGCGGATCGTGCACGCGCGGGGATTCGGCGCGCACGGTTTCTTCGAGAACTACGCATCGCTCGCCGAACTGACCCGGGCCGACATCTTCCAGCGGGCGGGCGAGCAGACCCCGGCGTTCGTGCGATTCTCGACCGTCGCCGGCAACAAGGGTTCGGCCGACCTCGCCCGCGACGTCCGCGGGTTCGCGGTGAAGCTGTACACGAAGAAGGGCAACTGGGACATCGTCGGCAACAACATTCCGGTGTTCTTCATCCAGGACCCGATCAAGTTCCCCGACCTCATCCACGCCGCGAAACAGGAACCCGACCGCGGCTTCCCTCAGGCGCAGACCGCGCACGACAACTTCTGGGACTTTGCGTCGCTCATGCCGGAGTCGACCCATATGCTCATGTGGGCAATGTCGGACCGCGCCATCCCGCGGTCGTTCCGGTTCATGGAAGGCTTCGGCGTTCACACCTTCCGCATGATCAACGCGGAAAGTCGTTCGACGTTCGTCAAGTTCCACTGGAAGCCGAAGCTCGGCTTGCAGTCCGTCGTGTGGGACGAAGCCGTGAAGATCAACGGCGCCGACCCCGACTTCCACCGGCGTGACCTGTGGGATGCGATCCAGTCGGGTGCGTTCCCCGAATGGGAGCTCGGCCTGCAGGTGTTCGACGACGACTTCGCCGACCAGTTCGCGTTCGACGTGCTCGATCCGACGAAGATCATCCCGGAGGAAGAGGTACCCATACAGCGCGTGGGCCGACTCGTGCTGAACCGCGTTGTGGACAACTTCTTTGCGGAGACCGAGCAGGTCGCGTTCTGCACGCAGAACATCGTCGACGGCATCGACTTCACGAACGATCCGCTCCTGCAGGGTCGGAACTTCTCGTACCTCGACACGCAGCTGAAGCGGTTGGGAAGCCCCAACTTCACCAACCTTCCGGTCAACGCGCCGAAGTGCCCGTTCGCGAATTTCCAGCAGGACGGGCACATGGCGTTGACGAATCCGGTCGGCCGCGTCAACTACGAGCCCAACTCCTGGACCGGACCGGAGAGCGGGCCTCGGGAAGATCCGACCGACGGGTTCACGTCGTTCGCGGTGGAAGAGCGTGGCGAGAAGCGCCGGATCCGGCCCGAGAGCTTCGCCGACCACTACAGCCAGGCCCAGCAGTTCTACGCGAGCCAGACCGCTATCGAACAGCAGCACATCTGCGACGCGTTCGTGTTCGAGCTGAGCAAGGTCGAGCGCGTCGATATTCGCAGCCGGATGGTCGGCAATCTGCGCAACGTCGACGAAGATCTCGCACAGCGGATCGCCGACGCGCTCGGGCTCGTCGATCTTCCCGATCGTTCCGAACCGGCGAGTGCGCCCGTCACCGGTCTCGAACCGTCGGTTGCCCTCAGCATCATGGCCAACGGCCCCGAGTC
>JAUZEI010000661.1 GCA_030839105.1 Actinomycetota bacterium | reverse complement strand
CGCCCGCGAATGTTGCGCTTGCGCCTACGTCAGCGACCAACGATGTGGGTAGCTCGCACACGCTGACCGCGACGGTGACTGATTCGGGCGGCAACCCGTCCAATGGTGCGACCGTCTTGGTCTCGGTGACCGGAGATGCGAATACGATGGGATCGTGCACAACCAACTCGGTGGGCACATGTACCTTCACGTACGCCGGTCCGAATACGCCGGGCACGGACACGATCACGGGCTGCGCGGACAACAACAATAGCGGCACGGTCGATGCGGGTGAGCCGTGTGGCCAGGCGACCAAGACCTGGGTGGTGCCGACGTTGAGCGCGACGCCCGCGGATGCGTTCAACACGGTCGGCACGAACCATACGGTGACCGCGACGATTACGAGCACGAGCGGAGCGTCGCAGTCCGGCCGAACCGTCACGTTCAACGTGTCGGGGTCGGTGACCACGTCGGGAACCTGCACGACAAATTCGACGGGGAGTTGTAGTTTCACGTACACCGGCCCTCAACTCCCAGGCGCCGACCTCATCACTGTGTGCTCCGACCTCAACCGCGGCGGGACGATCAACAGTGCGACAGAGTGCGTCGAGGTCACCAAGGCATGGTTGCTACCGACGTCCAGTGCCGGGCAGACGACCGGCGGCGGTCAGGTATCGAACGCAAACCAGACCGACAAGGTGGCGTTCGGTTTCAACGCCCAGAACAGCAACGGCGCGCTCAAGGGCGAGTGCAACTTGGTCGACCCGACCGGTGCGAACACCAAAGTCAAGTGCCTCAACGTCACGGCTCTTGTCGAATCCGGCACGCACGCGACGTTCTTTGGCAACGCGACCGTGAACGGGGTATCCACCACCTACCGGGTCGACGTCAATGATCTCGGCGAACCCGGTGCGGGACATGACACCTTCAAAATCCAGACGGCCAGCGGCTACACCGCCGGTGGAGTGCTCACCAACGGGAACGTGCAGGTCCACTAGATGTAGTTCCCAATGACGTTGTTCAGGCCGGGTCTCCTTGGCGACTGAGGGTGTCTACGCCTTCAGATCCAAGGAGACCCAGTGAAACTGCACGGTAACGCGAAGCTCACGCCTGTTCAGCGCCGGTTGTGGTGCGCTCGCGTCGTCGACGAGAGGTGGACGGTCGCGGAGGCTGCGGATGCGGCCCGGATCAGCGAACGACGGGCGTATGAGTGGCTGCGTCGGTGGCGGGCTGGTGATCGGCGGCTCGAGGATCGGTCCTCGCCGCTACTCGCACTCACCGTGGTCGGCGGCGCGGCCCCTCGCGGATGGGGCGGCTACTGCGAGTCGACGCGGCCGGCGATGTCGCCGCCTTCGGTGCCGCGACCTGCTGCACATCCCTCTCGGATACTTGGAAGAGGTGATGGTGGCGGTGTGAACCTCGCCGTCGATCCCTGGTGCAGGGTGATCGCGCCCTGGTGCAACGCGCGGTCGAGCGTCGGCGTTCAGGCGTTGTGAAGTTCGGCCAGTTCCGCGCGCTCGTCTGGCCACAGTTCGAGAAGTGTGCCGAAGATCTCTTCAGCAGCGTCGAGTGCGCCGAGGTGGCTTTCGCCCCGCCGTATTTTCAGTTCGACGTTCGGGATGAGGGAAGCCAGGTGTTCGGCATGTGCCATGGGCACGATGTGGTCGGCGTCGCCCTGCCATAAGCGGATCGGAACAGTGATGTCGCGAACGGCGAAGCCCCAGTCGCGCGTGAATAGAACGAGGTCGAGCACAGGCGCATGTGCTTGACGACGCGTTCCTTGCACGATGTCGTCGATGAACATGGCCTTCATCTCGGGCTGACGGAACACGCGCTTGTCACCTTCTGGCGAGATCGCCATGTATAAGTCGAACACCTGCGAACGCACGGGCAGCGCGAGCCGGACGAGAGGATGCAACGCGTGTCCCGCCACGCCGTGGAAGGCGGAAATGAGGGGCGCGAAGCGGCGCGCGAATCCGACCACGCCGCCGCTGATCGCTTCGGCGCCGACCGCCGGGGCGACGCCACCCAGGATCGCGCCTGCGACCATGCGCTTTGGGTGTCGCGCCGCGCATGCGAGGACGTATGGTCCGCCACCGGAGAGACCCACACACGCGAAGCGGCCGACACCGAGCCGGTCCGCGATGTCGCCGACATCGTCGGCCCATTCGGCAATGTTGCGATACGCGTGGGCAGTTGAGTGCCCGATGCCGGGACGGTCCAGCGCGATCAACCGGACGTCGAGCTGTTCCGCTGCCCGCCGCGCAGACGGGGCGATCTGGCGGGAGCCGCCCGGAGTGCCGTGGAACCAGAAGATCACCCGACCGTCCGGGGGACCGTACTCAGCGAACCCGATGCGTCGTCCTCCCCCCAGCCGGTAGACCCCCTCGAGCCGCGGTTCGGACATCGTCATAGCTGCAGTCTTCCCCGTACCCGCCACCGACACCAGGCCGGCGAAGGCGCGACTGGAGCGCAGGGACAACACTCTCGCGGTTGCGTTCGGAGCGCAGCGACTCCTGTCGGCTCGCCGGTGGCCGTATCCCGGTCAGGGTCTTCGCCGTTGTTCCGCTTGCAACCTTCCGCGCGGTCATGTGCGCTCGTAGCCGGTCATGCTGTTCGACCAGTGGTACCTGACTCTTGTCTGCCTCCCCATCACATGGGGTGGAGCGGTACTCGGTTCGCGCGTCGTCAACCCCCGGTACAAGGCGAAGGCCGCCTTCATCGTGGTGTCACCGGAGGAGCCGGCCCGCGGCGTAGTGAGCCGAAGAAGCGTCCGCTGCCGATCGACGCGGTTGGAGCTATTGACATTGTGACGTGGCCGAGCGGCTCGGAAGTCGCTCTCGTCGAGCGGTTACCGCACGCCTTCCATCAGATCGTCCTCGTCCGCGTCCGTGCCGCGGTGAGCTGATGTGCCGAGCCAGCACCGCCGGCACCCTCGACGCTACGAAACCACCGCAGCGCGTGACAC
>JAUZEI010000393.1 GCA_030839105.1 Actinomycetota bacterium | reverse complement strand
ATCGGTTCCGTCGATGACGCGCAGCCGCCCGATCGGACTTCCGACAGCGAGCTCGCGAGCGCCGTGCCACGCGAATGCGTCTCGGACGAATGCGAGTCGCGGCGAGTTAGGCTCGGGCGAGGGGGCGCGAGGTTGTTACGGGGTATTGCTGGCCGCAATCGGTGTGCGCGGGCGAGCAGGTCGGGCTGCACATGTCGTCGGCGGCGGGACGGCCGGTGCGCGTCGAGGTCGCCCGGGTCGGCGCACGGCGGGAGGTCGTATTCAGCACAGCGCCCGACGCCGTCGCGGCCGACGATCACGAGACGCCGAAGGATGCGGCCTCGAAGGGGTGCGGCTGGCCGGTCGCGCTCACGCTGGACGTCGATCCGGCGTGGCGGTCGGGCTACTACGAGGTCGTCATGGAGATCGACGTCGGCGAAAAGGTGAGGCGCGACTACGCGTTCTTCGTCGTGCGGCCGTTTTCCGGCGCGCGCATCGTGGTCGCGCTCGCGACCAATACCTGGCACGCTTACAACGACTTCGGCGGACCGAACTTGTACACCGGGGGCACTCACGTTGCGATGCAGCGGCCGATGTCGGCGGGCTACCTCTACAAGCCGCCGGGCAAGGGCCGACGAGTGACCGGAACGGGCGCGCCCGATCCGCAGAACGCCGCGCACGTCGGCTACATCCAGCTCAACCATCTGTCGGGCTATGCCGGATCGGCGGGTTGGCCCGACTGGGAGATGCCGTTCATCGAGTGGGCCGAACGCGAAGGGTTCGAGATCGGTGTGTGCACGAACGCCGACCTCGAAGAACATCCCGAGGTGTTGGACGGCGCGAGTTTGTATCTCTCGGTCGGCCACGACGAGTACTGGTCTCGCGGAATGCGCGACACGGTCGAAGCATTCATCGCGCGCGGTGGCAATGCGGCGTTCTTCTCGGGCAACACGTCGTTGTGGCAGGTGCGCATCGAGGGCGACGATCACGATGTCATGGTCGGGTACAAGGGCTTCTTGAAGAACGACCCGGTGATGGGGACCGACCGCGAGTCGGAGGTGACGACGTTCTGGTCCGACGTCGTCGTCGGTCGCCCCGAGAACGACATGACCGGAGTCACGTTCACCCGCGGGGGCTATCACCGCATCGGTCGCAATGTGACCGCCGGCCTCGGCGGCTACACGGTCCACCGCGCCGGTCACTGGATCTTCGACGGCACCGGGCTCGGCTACGGCGATGTGCTCGGTGCCGGCGCGACCGTCGTCGGCTACGAGTGCGACGGGTGTGTGTTCACCTACCGCGACGGGCTGCCGTACCCCACCGGCGAGGACGGCACGCCGTCGACCTTCGAGATCCTCGGCACGTGCCCGACGCAGCATTTCACGCGCGAGACCGCGCCTCGGCCGCCCAAGCCGGGCGAGCCGAGCGAGCTGGAGTACATCGCGTCACGCGTGTTCGGCACGCGTGAGCCCGAGGCGATGGAACGCATCCGTCACGGTCACGCGGTGCTGGGTGCGTACACGAACGAGGCGGGCGCGACGGTGCTCACGTCGGGTTCGACCGACTGGGCTCACGGTCTCGCCGGGCGAGACCCCCAGATCGAACAGATCACCCGGAACGTGCTGACCCGGCTGGGGTAGACGGCCGGTGCCGGCGCGTTCCGGAGAACCACGCGCATGCGTGACGCCCGATGCCGGACTCACCGGCAGGCGAATCACTCTCCGTAGTTGCCCGAGATGTCCGCAAACGCCCGCTTGCAGGCCCGTTGTGTGACATAGGCCGCCTTGTGATGCCACGGTTGAACGCGTAGGGTGGTCGGATGCGGGCGACGGGCGGAGTGGGATTTATGCGCGGAATTCGGGCGCGGGTTGGGCTCGCCGGTCTTGCGGCGACCCTCTTCATACCTGTTATCGGCATGAATAGTGCCCACGCTTTAGGTCCGTGTGATCCGCCGGTCGCGAACCCGATCGTGTGCGAGAACTCGAAGCCGGGCGTACCGCTCAACTACTGGCAGGTCCAAGGAGCCGGTGACCCCGGTCTTCAGGGCTTCGGCACGCAGATCAGCGTCAACCAGGGCGACACCATCGGCTTCAAGGTCACGTCGGTCGCGACGTGGCACTACGACATCTTGCGCATGGGTTGGTACGGCGGCAGCGGCGCCCGTCTCATCGCGCAAGGCCTCACGCCCCAGTCCGGTCAACCGCAGGCGCAACCGCCCTGCATCACCGACACGAACATCGGTCTCGTCGACTGCGGCAACTGGGATTTGTCCGCGACGTATCAAGTTCCGCCCGACGCGGTCTCCGGCGTCTACATCGCGCTGCTGACGCGCGACGACACGGGCGGGCAGAGTCACATCGTCTTCGTCGTCCGCAACGACGGCAGCCACTCCTCGATGGTCGTGCAGACCTCCGACACCACGTGGGAGGCGTACAACCCCTACGGCGGTTTCAGCCTCTACCAGGGTTCCAACGCAGCCCACCGTGCGTACAAGGTCAGCTACAACCGTCCGTTCATCACTGTGCAGAACGACTCGCGCAACTGGTGGACCAACGCCGAGCTGCCGATGTGGCAGTACCTCGAGCGCAACGGCTACGACGTCTCGTACATCTCCGGCGTCGACACCGATCAGCGTGGTTCGTTGCTGTTGAACCACAAGGTCTTCATCGATGTCGGTCACGACGAGTACTGGTCGGGCGCGCAACGCGCCAACGTCGACGCGGCGCGCGACGCGGGCGTGAGCATCGCGTCGTTCTCCGGCAACACGGCGTACTGGAAGACGCGCTACGAGCCGAGCTTCGACGGGACCAACACGGCGTACCGCACGCTCGTGACGTACAAGGAATCGCTCGACAACGCGGTCACGGATCCCGCATCGCCGATCTGGACCGGTCTGTGGCGCGACTCGCG
>JAUZEI010000381.1 GCA_030839105.1 Actinomycetota bacterium | reverse complement strand
AGGCGCTGCGGATCCAGTTCGGCCTCGACAACTCGACAACGCTGTGGCAGCAGTATCTGCACTACTGGAACATGCTGCTGCACGGCGACCTCGGCATCTCGATCTCGAGCGGCATGGCGCCGGTGAGCGAGGTCATCGGCGCGGCTCTACCGTGGACGCTTGTGCTCGTCGGGACCGCGACCATCATCTCCTTCGTCGTCGGGACCATCCTCGGCGCCGTCGTCGGCTGGCGACGCGGCGGGCGCCTCGACCTGCTCGTCCCGGTGACGACATTCCTGGGTGCGGTGCCCTACTTCTGGCTCGGGCTGATCTTCATCGCGGTCTTCTCGTCGCTGCTCGGCTGGTTCCCGGCCGGCCACGCCTACGAGCTCGGCGTGACGCCCGGCTGGAACCTAGAGTTCATCGGCCAGGTGATCTCCCACGCCGCGCTCCCGGCGATCACCATCGTCATCGCCTCGGTCGGTGGCTGGGTGCTTGGCATGCGCAACATGATGCTCACGGTCCTCGACGAGGATTACATCACGGTGGCGCAAGCGAAGGGCATGCCGAACAGGAGGGTGCTCTGGCGCTACGCGGCACGCAACGCTGTGCTGCCGCAGATCCAGAGCTTCGCCCTCGCCCTCGGGTTCATTGTGGGAGGCACGCTCGTGATGGAGATGGTGTTCTCCTACCCAGGCATCGGACTACTGCTGCTCAACGCGACCAACGCGAAGGACTACGCCCTGATGCAGGGCATCTTCCTCGTGCTGGTCCTGACGGTGTTGGTCGCGAACATCCTGGCGGACATCGCGTACGCCATCCTTGATCCCCGCGTTCGAGAGACGGAGGCCTGAACATGAACGCTCCCGCAGAGAAGTCGTCGACGCTGGTTCACCGCACTGGTGCTGGCGCACCGGAGACCGCCAGGGTCCTCACCGCCAGCCTGTCGACCGTCAAGAAGAAGACGTTCTGGAGTCAGCTGAAGGCATCCTTGGCGATGTTCAGGAATCCGAAGTCGACCGCCGGGCTCATCATCCTCGGAGTCTTCGTGCTCGTTGCGATCTTCGCGCCATGGATTGCGCCGTACGATCCGACGGCGCAGAACCTCAACGAGACCCTCCAGCCGCCGTCGTTCGATCACCTGATGGGGACGACCCATATTGGCGAGGACGTATTCAGCCAGCTCGTCTACGGAACCCGGGGCGTGCTCGTGGTCGGTTTCCTCGCGACGTTCATGGCCACGGTCACGGCGATCGCAGTGGGCGTGACGGCGGGTTACCTGCGCGGTTGGAAGAGCGAATCCCTCTCGGCGCTGTCGAACGTGTTCCTTGTCCTGCCCGCATTGCCGCTGATGATCATCATCTCGTCGCAGTTCCAGGATCCGCCGCTCATCGTCATTGCGGCCGTGCTGGGGCTCACGGGATGGGCGTGGGGCGCACGCGTGCTGCGCGCACAGACGATGTCTCTGCGCAACCGTGACTTCGTCCAGGCCGCGCGCGCCAACGGCGAACCGCTGCACCGCATCATCCTGGTCGAGATGCTGCCGAACCTGATGGCGATCATCGCGTCGAGTTTCGTCGGCACGATGACCGCCGCGGTCCTCAGCCTCACCACCCTTGCGTTCATCGGGGTCATCCCGGTGTCCAATCTGAACTGGGGGACCATCCTGTTCTGGGCCCAGCAGAACAACGCCTTCCCGGAATACTGGTGGTGGTACGTGCCGGCCGGACTGTGCATAGCATTTCTCGGTGTGTCCCTGGCACTGATCAACTTCGGCATCGACGAGTACGTCAACCCGCGTCTCCGCTCTGCAGGTGAGCGCGCTCGCGCCATGAAGAAGAAGGGTATCAACGTGAACACCGCCGTCACCGAGGTGCTTCAGGACGACGCCGCGGTCGCGGGTGCTGAGTCCGGCCGGTCGGCGTCGGGGCGGTCCACCGCATGAGCTCGACTCAGACGGCGAGCGCTCCTCAGGCGCAGGATGTCGTGCCGTACCAGGATGCGCTGCTGACCACCGCGGAGCGGGTCTCCGACCTCCTCGGCCGCATGAGCGTCGAGGAGAAGGTCGGGCAGATGCTCCAGCTCGACGCTCGCGGCGACCTGGACGATATCGTCGTGCGACGACACGCCGGCTCGATCTTGCATACCTCTCCGGAGCGGATCATCGAGGCGAACCGGCTCTCCGCCGAGACCCGCCTGCGCATCCCGTTGCTCGTCGCCGAGGACTGCATCCACGGGCACTCATTCTGGCCCGGCGCGACGATATATCCGACTCAGCTCGGCATGGCTGCGTCGTGGGACGCGGATCTCATCGAGCGGGTCGCGCGAGCGACCGCAGAGGAGGTCGCTGCGACCGGGGTGCACTGGACCTTCTCCCCGGTGCTGTGCATCACCCGCGATCTGCGCTGGGGGCGTGTGAACGAGACGTTCGGTGAGGATCCGTTCCTCATCGGCGAGCTCGCGAGCGCAATGGTGCGCGGCTATCAGGGCGAGGGGCTCCGCGATCCGACTGCGATCCTCGCGACGGCCAAGCACTTCGCCGGATACTCGGAGACGCAGGGCGGGCGTGATGCGAGCGAGGCTGACATTTCGCGGCGGAAGCTGCGCAGCTGGTTCCTCCCGCCCTTCGAGCGGGTCGCGCGCGAGGGATGCCGCACGTTCATGCTCGGTTACCAAAGCATGGACGGCGTGCCGATCACCGTCAACGACTGGCTGCTGAACGATGTGCTGCGTGGGGAGTGGGGATACTCCGGCACGCTGGTGACGGACTGGGACAACGTCGGGCGCATGGTCTGGGAGCAGAAGCTCCACAGGGATTACGCCAACTCGGCCGCCGCGGCGGTCAAGGCGGGCAACGACATGGTCATGGCCACGCCGAAGTTCTACGAGGGTGCACTTGACGCGGTGGCGCGGGGCATGCTTACCGAGGACGCCTTCGACGAAGCCGTGGCGCGCATCCTGACGCTCAAGTTCGACCTCGGACTCTTCGAGGATCCGCGTCTTCCCGTCGATCATCTCGACGCCGTGGTCGGCAGCGCCGAGCACGCGGAGCTCAACCTCGAGATCGCACGCCGATCGATCGTCCTGCTCGAGAATGACGGAACCTTGCCGCTCCCGGCCGCGCAACCCCTGCGCGTGGCTGTCGTCGGTCCACTGGCCGACGACGCGCAGACTCAGCTCGGCGACTGGGCCGGCGGATCCGGCCAGGCTGGCTGGCTGGACGGTCAGCCCCGCGAGATGATTACAACAGTGCTTGATGGATTCGGCCAGATCGACGGGTGGAGCATCCGACACGCACGTGGAGCAGACATCCTCAGGCTCGAGGACGACCCTCAGGGGACCTTATTCCCGGATGGACAGCCGCGGCCGCCAATCGTCGTGCCGTGTGCACCCGATCAGGAGCT
>JAUZEI010000368.1 GCA_030839105.1 Actinomycetota bacterium | reverse complement strand
CGCTCCTGCATGGTCGCGCGCGGGGCGGTCATCTACCAAGCGTTCCGACCCATGGTCACGCATTGCCGTTGCCGTCGCGTCACCGTGGGAACGGGGAGGCCGCCGGAAAGCTGGAATTCGTCGGAGGCCGGGCGGGATGCCGACGTGGATCGCCGAAAGCATCCTCGTCGGTAGGCTGCCCCCTCGATGTCGTTCGATCTTGCGCCCGAGTACGTCGAGCTCCAGGCGACCGTGCGCAAGCTGGCCCAGGAGAAGATCGCCCCGCGCGCCCGCGAGATCGACACCGACGCCACCTACCCGCAGGACGTCTTCGAGGTCTTCCGCGACGCGGGTCTGCTCGGCCTCGTGATCCCCGAGGAGTACGGCGGTGGGGGAGCCGGCATCCTCGGCCTCACGATCGCGATCGAAGAGGTCGCCAAGTACTCGAACACCGCGGCGCTGATGCTGCTGCTGACGCGCCTCCCGACCGGGCCCGTCCTCATCGCGGGGAGCGACGAGCAACGTCAGCAGTACGTGCGGCCGATCGGGACCGGCGAGCTGCGTGCGGGCTTCGGGCTTTCCGAACCGCAGGCCGGCAGCGATGTCGTCGGTATGCGCACGAAGGCCGTGCGCGACGGCGACGACTGGGTGCTGAACGGCACGAAGTGCTGGATGTCGGGCGTTGTGCAAGCCGACTGGTACTGCGTGTTCGCCAAGACCGGCCCGGCCGACTCCCGCAAGCACGACGACATCTCGTGTTTCATCATCGAACGCTCCGCGCCGGGCGTGTCGGTCGGCCGGACCGACGACAAGATGGGTGTCCGGGGGGTCGACACCGGCGAGCTCCTCCTGGACGACGTGCGCGTTCCCGCGTCGAACGTCGTCGGCGAGGTCGGAGGCTTCCGGCTCGCGATGCTGGGCCTCAACTCGATGCGGCCGATCGTCGCGGCGCGGGGGATCGGTCTCGCCGAGGGTGCGTTGATGTACGCGGTCGACTACGTGAAGCAGCGCGCCGCGTTCGGCCGCACGATCGCCGACATGCAGGGCATGCAGTGGAAGATCGCAGAGCTCGCCACCGAGATCGAGGCCGCGCGGTTGTTGACCTACCGGGCTGCGATGATGGCCGACGAAGGCAAGTACACCAAGGAATATGTGCCTTACCTTTCGATGGCGAAGTACTACGCGAGCGAGGTCGCGGTGAAGGTCTCGGGTGAGGCGCTGCAGATGCTCGGCGCGGCCGGCTACATGAAGGACCACCTCACCGAGCTCTACTACCGTGACGCCCGGCAGCTCACGATTGTCGAAGGAACCTCGCAGGTGCAGCTCGGACTGATCGCTCGGGGTGTGCTCGACCACGACATGTGGTGGGACTAGTCGTGGTTCACGCGCGATGAACGAGGTGCTCACACCGATTCTGACGCGTCTGACGCGCGGCACCGAGCTGTTGCCGGAAGAGATCGAAGCCGCGCTCACCGAGATCCTCGAAGGCCGCGTCACCGACGTGCAGGCCGCGGGGTTCATCGTGTCGTTGCGCACCAAGGGCGAGTCGGTCGAGGAGCTCGCGGCGTTGGTGCGCACGATGCACAAGTACGCCGAACACGTCGACGTCGCCGCCGGTGCGATCGACACGTGCGGAACCGGTGGCGATCGTTCGGGCACGATCAACGTTTCGACGATGGCGGCGATCATCGCCGCCGGCGCGGGCGCGCGCGTGGTCAAGCACGGGAACCGAGCGCAGTCGTCGAAGTGCGGTTCGGCCGACGTGCTCGAAGGGTTGGGCGTCGCGGTGGAGCTCGGCCCGGCGGGCGTCTCCCGTTGTGTCACCGAAGCGGGTATCGGGTTCTGTCTCGCGCCGCGCTACCACCCGGCGATGCGTTTTCTCGGTCCGGCGCGCAAGGAGTTGGGCGTCCCCACGACGTTCAACTTCCTCGGCCCCCTTTCGAACCCGGCGCGTGTGAAGCGCCAGGCGGTCGGCGTCAGCGACGAGACGATGGCCACCCGCATGCTGGGCGCGTTGCGCGTCCTCGGTACCGAGCGGGCCATGGTCTTCCACGGCGACGACGGCATCGACGAGCTCACGACCTCGACGACGAGCACCATCCACGAGTTGGTCGACGGTGAGGTCCGGTCGTTCACTCTCGATCCGCTCGACCTCGGCATCCCGCGCGCGTCGGCCGACACGTTGGCCGGCGGCGACGCGTCGGAGAACGCGAGCGCGATCCGCGCCGTGCTGGGCGGCGACAAGGGATCGCATCGCGACATCGCGGTGTTGAACGCCGCGGCCGCACTGCTCGTGGCGGGGCTGGCGTCCGATTTCGCAAGCGGTACGGAGATCGCCGGCGCGGCGATCGACGACGGGCGCGCCGAGCGCGCGCTCGAAATTCTCGTACGAGTGAGCAATGCCGCGGCCGCGGCAGAGAAGGGCGACGGCTGAGCCATGGCGCCGGTGCTGCAATGCCCTGATTGCGGCGAGAAACATCCGATCGCGCGCGTGCCCGCCGAGGGCGACTTTCCGTGCCACGGCTGCGGTCGCACGCTCAAGGTTCCCGACGTCGTCGCCCAGCGGTTGGCCGCGGGCGCCGTAGGGGCTGCTAGTGCGGCCGGTGCGGCTGGCGCGGATGCCCGCCCGCCTCGCCCCGATCCGGCACAGCCTCGTCCGGATCCGGCACAGCCTCGCCCCGTGCCGATCGCCACGGCCGTCGCCAATCCGAACGCGGCGGCGGTCGATCCGACCTCGACCCGCGCCGTCGGGAAGGTCGAAGGCGCTGCACGCGGCTCGATGCCACCTCGGTCGAGTCGGCGGCCGGTAACGCGCCTCGGTCCGGTCCCGTGGTGGATGCGTTTCCTCCTGTGGATCGTCGCGGTGCCCCTGTCGTTCGTGATCGTCTTCCTGCTGGCGCGCGCGTTCGGCTTCTTCACCTCGAATCAGCTCTCCGATCTCT
>JAUZEI010000343.1 GCA_030839105.1 Actinomycetota bacterium | reverse complement strand
CTCGACCGCAACAAGGGTTGGCTCCGCCAGCGCTTCACCGAGCTCGGCGTCATCCAGTTCGAGGACTGGGTCGACACCGGTGAGGAGTACGCCATGCTCGACGAGGTCGCCAAGGACCGCGAGCAGGCGGCCGCCGCCGGCGCGTAGCCGCCTTCGCCCGTTTGTGCGCCCGTCAATGCCCCGCACCGGACATTGACGAGCCGGTGAATTGCGCGCCGCGCGAGGCGACTGCACGCGGTCGGCGCGTGGTCGACCTCACGGGGCGCGTCCCGGGGTGTTCGCCGCAGTAGCGTGCAGGCTTGATGTCGGTCCGGATCGTATTTCTCGGCGGCCTCGGCGAGATCGGCCGGAACTGCTTCTGTATCGAGGTCGACGGCCGGATCCTGGTCGTCGACTGCGGAATCATGTTCCCCGACGCCGACATGCCGGGCATCGATCTGGTCCTGCCCGACTTCACGTACCTGCGCGACAACGCCGATCGGGTCGAAGCCGTGCTGCTCACGCATGCGCACGAGGACCACGCCGGCGGCCTGGCCTTCCTGCTTCGCGACGTGTCGGTCCCGATCTACGGCTCGGCGCTGTCGCTGGCGCTCGCGCGCAACCGCATCGACGAAGCGGGCATGCTCGATCGCACCGAGTTCATCACCGTCGCCGACGGAGAGCGCGTCCGGATCGGGCCGATCGACTGCCAGTTCATCCCGGTCACGCACTCGGTCCCGCACGGCTTCGCCATCGCCTTCTTCACGCCCGAGGGCACGATCGTCCACACCGGCGACTTCAAGCTCGACCTCACGCCGGTCGACGGCCGCCACACCGATCTCGCGCTGCTGGGTGAGCTCGCGCGCCGCGACGGCGGCATCCGGCTGCTGCTCTCGGATTCCACCAATGCCGAGCGCCCGGGTTTCACGCCGTCGGAGGCGACTGTCGGTGCGGCGATGCGTGCGCTCTTCCGCGAACACGCCGAGAAGCGCTTCATCATCGCGAGCTTTGCGTCGCACCTGCACCGCGTGGAGCAGGTTGCGCAAGCCGCTATCGCGCACGGTCGCAAGGTTGCGTTCGTGGGCCGCTCGATGCTGCAGAACGTCTCGATGGCGCGCGAGCGCGGCTTCATCGATCTGCCCGCGTACGCGGTGATCGACATCGAGGAGACCGCGCGTTACGCGCCGGGCGACATCTGCATCATCTGCACCGGTTCGCAGGGCGAGCCGATGAGTGCGTTGTCGTTGATGGCCGCGCACGAACACAAGCACGTGAAGGTGTCGCCCGACGACGTCGTGGTGATCAGTGCACATGCGATCCCCGGCAACGAATCGAATGTGTCGCGCGTGATCGACTCGCTGTACCGGGCCGGCGCCGAGGTGGTGCACGACCGCACGTCGCCGGTGCACGTCTCCGGGCACGCGTCGCAAGAAGAGCTGAAGTTCATGCTGAGCCTCCTTTCTCCGGAATGGTTCGTCCCTGTCCACGGCGAGTACCGCCACCTCGTGCATCACGCGCAGCTTGCGCACGAGGTGGGCGTACCCGACGACAACGTCATCGTCTGCGAGGACGGCGACGTCGTCACGATCAACGCCGACGGTGCCGAGGTGGAACGGCGCGGCGTGCCGGCGGGCTACATGTACGTCGACGGGATCGTCGGCGATGTCAGCCGCGGTGTGCTGCGCGACCGGCGCATGCTCTCGGAAGAAGGCGTGGTCGTCGTCATCGTCACCGTCGACTCCAAGACGGGCGAGATCGTCACCGGGCCCGAGATCGTCACCCGGGGTTGGGTATACGCGCCCGAAGCCGAGGATCTGCTCGAGGATGCCAAGCAGGTCGTGCGGGAGTCGATCGCCAAGGCCGCGGTCGAAGGCGCGACCGACTTCGACACGATGCGCCGGCACTGTCGCAAGTCGCTCGCGCGCTTCATCGACGAACGCACCCGCCGCCGGCCCGCGGTGATTCCCGTCGTCATGGAAGTCTGAGCGGCATGAGCGTCGACATCGACCTGTCGGGTCGACGCGCGCTCGTGACCGGTGGTGGCAACGGGGTAGGGACCGAGATCTGCGCCGCGCTCGTGCGCGCGGGTGCGTTCGTGTGGGTCAACGACATCTACGAAGAACGCGCCGAAGCCGTCGCGGCCGACCTCGGAGGCGAAGCTCACGCCCGCGCGGTGAAGGCCGACGTCACCAGCCCGCTCAAGATCCTGCGCATGCGCGAAGCGACCGGTCCCGTCGACATCCTCGTCAACAACGCGGGCATCCCGACGTCGGGGTTCGGCGACCTGAAGTTGTTCGTCGACACCAGTCCCGAGGACTGGGAGGACGCGATGCGCCTCAATCTCGGTGCGGTGCTGCACGTCACCCACGCCTATATCGGAGCGATGGTCGACGCGGGCTGGGGCCGGATCGTGACGATCGTGTCCGACGCCGGTCGGCGCGGTGAGCGGTTCCAGGCCATTTACGGCGCGGCCAAAGCCGGGGCGATGGGATTCATGCGTGGGGTCGCGGCCGAGGTCGGATCGCACAACGTGACCGCCAACTGCGTCTCGCTCGGAACGATGAAGACGGGCGTCATGGAGGAGGCGTTGACCCGCAATCCCGACCTCGAGCGCAAGCTCGTCCGGCCCTATACCCTTCCGCGCCTCGGCCGCCCCGAGGACCCGGCCCTGTTGGTCGCGCTCCTGTGCAGCGATGCGGGGTCGTGGATCACGGGCCAGGTGTATCCGGTCGACGGCGGCTACTCCTCCGCCCTCTAGTCCCGCTCTTGTCTCTCGGCCGGGAACGCCGGCGCCCGGGGGGCCACGCACCTGCCCTGGTCACGACGATGATCCCTGTGGGGCCAAAGTGGGCGGTGTTAGCTTTGGGCCATGGCTTCGCGCCGTCAGTCCAAGGCCGCGCGCGCACGGAAGCGAGCGAAAGCCCGCGTCAAGACCCGAGCTGCGTGGCGCGACGAGTTGTCCGAGCAGCTGGCCGACCATCGCATCGACGCGGTCGCGATCGGGCTGGTCGTGTTCGGCCTGCTCAGTCTCTTGGCGATGTTCTCCGATGTCGTCGGCCCGGTCGGGCGAGGGATCGACGCGGCTGCGGCCGGGCTCCTCGGCCGGGGCAAGGTGCTCGTCCCCATCGCGACCCTCGCCGCGGCGGCATCCACGATCGTCCAGCGCAACAGTGACGACGACGAAGCCGAAGTGGCCAAGCGGGGCCTCCGGTTCGGGCTCGGACTCGTGCTCGTGTGCGGGGCGGTCGTCGCCGGGTTCCACCTCGGTCGGGGCCGGAAGCCCTCGGGTTCGCTCGAGTCGCTGAAGCACGCGGGCGGGATCATCGGCGCCGCGGTCGGTGCGCCGCTGCGCGCCGGCCTCGGCGACGCAGGCGCGGCCATCGTGCTCGTCGCTCTCGGTGGGTTGGGCATCCTCCTCGTCGTGGGGACCGGTGTTCGCCAGGTCGCGCAGTCGCTGGCGACCGGGGGCCGATTCGTCGGCCGTCACGCCCGCACGATCCTGACCCTGCCCTCCGAGCACGCCGACGGATCCACGACCCCGTTGGCGAACGACACCTCGCTCTCCGCCGAGCGGGCGGTGCTCTTCGACCAGCTCGACGAGCCCGTCGTCGATCTTGTGATCGCCGAGGTAGACGACGACGAGGTCGAGTACGAGGAGGCCGACGAATACGAAGGGGCCGACGAGTACGAGGAAGAAGACGTCGACGAAGCCGACGAAGAAGAGACCGACGGCGAGTACGCGGAAGGCGAATACGAGGAGTACGACGAGGACGCGGAAGTCGAAGAGACCGACGGCGAAGAAGGCGAGGACGACGAAGCCGTCGTCCGGCCCGTCCCCAAGGTCGCGTGGAAGTTGCCCGCGACCAGCATCCTCAAGCGCAGCGAAAAGCGCGAGATCGACACGCGCATGGTCAAGCAGGGCGGCGACGTTCTCGAGGCCACAATGCGCGAGTTCGGGGTCGATGCGCGCCTGATCGACGCTACCGTCGGACCCACCGTGACCCGCTACGAGTTGGAGCTCGCGGCCGGCGTCAAGGTGAGCAAGGTCACCAGTCTCTCCAAAGAGATCGCGTACGCGATGGCGAGCCACGATGTGCGCATCCTCGCTCCGATCCCGGGACGCAGTGCGATCGGCGTCGAGGTACCCAACAAGATGCGCCCGATCGTGACGCTCGGCGACATCCTGAGCAGTCCCGAGGCGAAGAAGGCGAAGCTTCCACTCGAAGTCAGTATGGGCCGCGACATCGCGGGCCGCGCCGTGTTCGCGAACATCGCCACGTTCCCACACGTGCTGATCGCGGGTCAGACGGGTGCCGGCAAGTCGTCTTGCATCAACACGATCGTCACGTCGATCCTGATGCGTACGACGCCGGATGAGGTGCGCCTGATCCTGATCGATCCCAAGCGTGTCGAGATGGGCCAATACAACAACGTGCCGCACCTCCTCACCGAGGTCGTCACGAATCCGAAGAAGGCGGCGAACGCGCTCGATTGGGCCGTGCGCGAGATGGAGATGCGGTACGACCTCCTGGCCGACATCGGCGTCCGCGACATCACGGGCTACAACGCGATGTACGACAAGGGCGACATCCCGACCGAGGACGACCCCGATCCCGACACGGGCAAGGCCTACGAGCGCCTCCCGTTCATCGTCGTAGTCGTCGACGAGCTCGCCGACCTCATGATGATCGCGGCACGCGACGTGGAGACGAGCATCTGCCGCCTCGCGCAGATGGCGCGCGCCGTGGGCATCCATCTCGTCATCGCGACCCAACGGCCGTCGGTCGACGTGATCACCGGCGTCATCAAGGCCAACATCCCGAGCCGGATCGCGTTCAGCGTGAGCACGCTCGCCGACTCCCGCGTGATCCTCGACCAGCAGGGCGCCGAGAAGCTCGTAGGCAAGGGCGACATGTTGCTGCTCAACGCGTCGTCGAGTCGCGCCGATCGCATCCAGGGCGCGTGGGTCGACGAGGAGTGCGTGCGCAAGGTCGTCGCACACTGGAAGCGACAGGTCGTGGCGCCGCAGTACGTCGAAGGAATTCAGGGCACCGACGCGCCGAACGGCCGTTCGCGCGGCGACGCCGATGAGACCGACGACCTCTTGGCCGAGGCGATGGAGCTCGTCGTCACGAGCGGACTCGGTTCGACCAGCATGCTGCAGCGCAAGTTGCGGGTCGGCTTCGCCCGAGCCGGTCGGCTGATGGATCTGCTCGAGCGCCGGGGAATCGTCGGTCCGTCCGAGGGATCGAAAGCGCGGTCCGTGCTCATGAGCATCGAAGAGCTACAGGAGATGCAAGAACGAGAATGAGGGCGACGCGTCGTTGCGTCGCCCCCAGTCTCGTTGACCCTTACGCCGCGGTGCGTGCTATGCGGCGCGGACCTTCGGCGTGTGCTCGCCGAGCGTCTCGTCGGCCGTTGCACGGTCGTGTGTCAGGTAGCCGAACAGTGCCCTCCACGGCACCGTCAGGCCCGTCACGACGAATCCCGTGACCCACACGCCGACGGTGTCGTTGCGGATGCTGACGCCGAACCCTCGGAAGAGGGAGTAGTCGATCAGCACGGTGGCGCCGACACCGATCACGAACGTGGCCAGCGAGCGCATGCTGCGCAGCTGCGGGACCGCGTCGGTGAGGAAGTCGACGAGCTTCAACGTCGCGAGTGCGAGCAACGCGATGATCGCGAAGTCGTACATCTGCCACCTCCAGGTGACTCGCGGATGGCTCTGTGCCGTCCGTCGTGCTCTCAGACCCGGTTGGCGCGGAAAGGTTACGAACATCAGTCGATGTAGCCCCCGCCCGTGACAGTCGCGAAGGCTGAAGCGTCGGCGCGACCGGTCAGAGCTTGCCGTCGTTCTCGAGGTCGTCGAGGCGGGTGCGGAGCTCGTCGAGCAGACCGGCAGCGGCGGAGAGGTGTTCCTCGATCCGCGCGACGTACGCGTGCGGCGAATCGTCGCTGACCTCGTCGTCGACGTCGATCTCGTTGACGACCGCGGCCGCGAACGTGGCTTGATCCTCGGGGACAAGCACGATGCCCCGGCGGTCGTCCGCGGATCCGGACCACTCGATCATCACGGGCACACTGGCGGTCTCGAGGCGACGGCGAAGTACCTGGGCCTGGATCTTCGGCCACTCACCGATCTCGACCAGCCCGTCGCCTTCGGCGTTCTCGTCCTCGTCGTCCGGACCGATCAGATGCGTCGGCTCCTCCATGACCAGCGCAACCCGGCAATCTGCGCACTTGCCGGTGCCGGGTCGATATTCGGATCCGCACGATGGGCACCAGAGACTCGGTTCGCTCACGGCCGGCGAGTGTACGGGTGCCCATCGGTACGATGGCAGGAATGCCCGCCGACTCGACGACAGGAAAGCTGTTTCACGTCGAGACGCTCGGCTGCCCCAAGAATGCAGTCGACTCCGACAAGGTCATCGCGTCGCTGCTCGCCGACGGTTTGACGCCTGCGGCCTCGGCCGAGGAGGCCGACCTCGTCGTCGTGAACACGTGCGCGTTCATCGAGGCCGCGCGCCAGGAGTCGATCGACGTCGCGCTCGCCCTTTCCGACACGCGCAAGCCCGGTGCCCGCTTGGTGGTGACGGGTTGCATGGCCGAACGCTACGGCGACGAGCTTGCGGCCGCGTTGCCCGAGGCCGACGCGGTCGTCGGCTTCTCGGACGAGGGCGCGCTCGTCGACGTCGTGATGCGCGGTCGTAGACCCGCCGGTGTCCGCGACCTGCTCGAGCTGCCGCGGCCGAAGCCGAGCGCGCCGTGGGCGTATGTGAAGGTCGCCGAGGGTTGCGACCGGGCCTGCGCGTTCTGCGCGATCCCGTCGTTCCGGGGCAAGCAGCGATCGCGGACGCCCCAGTCGATCGAGGCCGAAGTGCGCGGTCTCGTCGGACAAGGCGTGGCCGAGATCGTGCTCGTGGCCCAGGACCTGGCGTGGTACGGCCGCGACGTCGGCGAGGCGGGTTCGCTCGCTCCCTTGCTTCGCCGGCTCGACCCGTTGCGGGCGCACGGTCTCCAGCGCGTGCGGTTGCTCTACCTCTATCCGTCCGAGGTCAAGGATCCGTTGGTCTCGACGATGCTCGAGCTGGCTTCGGTCGTCCCCTACTTCGATCTGTCGCTGCAGCACGCCGCGCCGGGACTGCTGCGGGGCATGAAGCGGTGGGGGAGCGGCGAACGCTTCTCGGAGATCATCGCCGGCATCCGTGAGCAACAGCCCGACGCCGCTTTTCGCTCGTCGTTCATCGTCGGCTTCCCCGGTGAGACCGAAGGCGATCACGAGACTCTGCTGGGATTTCTCGACGACGTGCGTCTCGACTGGGCCGGCTTCTTCGCGTTCTCGCGCGAGGACGGAACCGCGGCCTCGACCATGACGGACGGCATCGACGACTCGCTCATGCACGAGCGGCTGCGCGAATGTTCGGAAGTGCAGGAGCCGATCACTGCCGCCGCTCGCGCCGCGCTCGTCGGGCGCGAGATCGAAGTACTGGTCGACGGCCATGACGACGACGGCGTCATCGTCGGTCGTACGCATCGTGAAGCGCCCGAGATCGACGGCGTCGTGCGACTCGTCGGTACGGGCGACGTCTTCGCGCGTCCCGGTGCGTTGGTGCGTGCCACCGTGTGCGGTGTCGAGGGTCCCGACCTCGACGCGAAAGCGGCAGCGGAGCCGACAGGACGAGAGCCGGGCGGTACCGAATCGGTGCACTCGTCGGCGGAGCGCGAGCGACCAATAGGCCAAGCGGCAGCGGAGCCG
>JAUZEI010000311.1 GCA_030839105.1 Actinomycetota bacterium | reverse complement strand
TGTCGCGCGGGGTCGGGCAGTCGTGGGAATGGCTGAACGAGGTGAAGCCGTTCGAGTCGTGGCGGTACGACGCGATAGGCAAGCCGTTGTGGTCGCGCGCGACTGGTTGGACGCATCTCACCGACATCGGAGACCGACGCACGCGCGTGACGTTCATCGAGGAGTACGAGGCGAAGAACCCGATCATGCGCGCGCTGTTCGAGAAGCGCGTGCACGAAGGCTTGTCGCGCGACAACGACACGATCCTCGCCGCGCTCGAAGGTGGCATGCGCTGGCATGCGAAGCGACGCGCCCGTGAGGACGAAGCGGCGGGACGCGCCGCGAAAAGTTGACCCCCGGCGAGCTGACACCCGAAGGGCCGGCGCACATCTTCGCCTACGGCACGCTCCTTCCCGACCACGACGCCTGGCCGGTGCTCGAGCCGTGGGTCGTCGACGCGCCTCGGCCCGACGCCGTTGCCGGCCGCCTGTACGACACGGGCCGCGGGTATCCGGCCGCGACGTTCACCGGCGATCCCGAAGCCGCGGGAAGCGTCGTTCACGGGATGGTGCTGACGCTCGATCCGTCCCGGTCGAAGGCCGCGCTTGCCGCCCTCGACCGGTACGAAGGCGACGACTACCGCCGGATCGCCGTACGCACCGAGGCCGGGCAGGCGTGCGAGACCTACACCTGGATCGGCACCTTGGCCGGCTGCCGCCTGGTGCCCGGCGGCCGATTCGGCGTCTGAGCCGGGCAGGCGGATCGGTCCCGGCGTCGGGTCGAGCGTGCCGAAACTCTGTCGGCGACCGGCCGATGAAGGGGTCATGACGCTCGAGCGCGTGACCGCGGTGCAGGCCCGGATCGCGCAGATCCAGCAACTGGTCGCGGGCAAGGTCGCCGGCAGCGGTACAACGACGACGGGCTCGACGGCCGCGTCGGCGGCGCGATCGCCGGAGTTCGCGTCGCTCCTCGCCGACGCGCTCGCGTCGGGTGCGACCTCCGCCGACCCACTCTCCAACGCGCCGACCTCCGGCTCCGCGGTCGGCGGCTCGTCGCTGCTCAACCAATTGGTCTCGCAGCTCGGCGGTACGGGACTCACCGGCACGGCGCCCACCGGCGCGGGACTCACCGGTCCCGGTGCCGGAGCGCCGACCACTGGTAACGCGACCACGCAGTTGTTTCTCGACAACGCGCTCGCGGAGAAGGGCCAAGCCGTACGTGTACGGCGCGACGGCCCCGATCAGCGATCCCGATCCCAAGTCGTTCGACTGCTCGGAGCTGACGCTGTGGGCCGCGGCCCGGGCGGGAGTGAAGATCCCGGACGGCGCAACCGCGCAGTACCTCTACATCCGCGACCACGGCGGCACCATGAGCGTGCAGCAGGCTCTGCACACGCCCGGCGCGTTGTTGTTCCGCTTCGGGCACGAGCCGCGAGATCTCGGTGACATCCCGGCCGATGGCTATGTGGCGATCAGCCTCGGCGACGGCGTGCCCACCATCGAGGCGCGCGGCCACGCATACGGCACGAACGTGTTCGACAACGCCGGCGGCCGCAGCTTCAACTTTGCCGGGATGATCCCCGGCATGGGGTAACCGGGAGCGGCAGCGGAGCCGACCCCCACGGATCACGACCACCGTTACGGGCCTCGGCGAACCGGATCACGGTCACCGTTACCGGCTTCGGCGAACCGGATGCACCCGGAGGCGCAGCGCGAGCGACCCATAAGTGTGTCGTGGCCGTAGCCTGGCTGAGTGTCCGATCATTCTTTTGCCCGGGCGTGGCAGACCGTGGCCGCGCTTGCACCCGACCGCATCGCACTGGTGTGCAACGACCGGCGCCTGACCTTCGCCGAGCTCGACGAGCGGGCCGAGCGCGTCGCGCACGTGTTGCGCGGCGCGGGCGTGGAGTCCGGCGACAAGGTTGCGATCATGTGCATGAACGCACCGGAGTACATGGAGGCATTCTTCGGGGCGCAGAAGCTCGGCTGCGTACCGGTGAACGTGAACTACCGCTACGTCGGCACCGAGCTCGCGTTCCTGCTCGACAACTCCGATTCGGTCGCGCTCGTGTACCACGACGAATTCGCGTCGACGGTCGGCGAAGCGCTCAGCGCCCTTCCGACCGGCCGTCGGCCGCGCCTGTTGCTGCAAGTGGCGCACGCCGACGGCATCGCGCGGCTCGAAGGAGCGCGCGACTACGACGAAGCGCTGAACGCGGTCGACGTAAGCGAGCCCGCGACCACGCGCGAACCGTCGGGTGACGATCTGATCTTCCTGTACACGGGCGGCACTACCGGCTACCCCAAGGCCGTGATGTGGCGCAGCGACGACCTGTACGTCTCGCTGTGGCAGATGGCCCGACCCGGGACGGAGCCGCCCGACGTGGCGACGTCGATCAACGCCGGCAAGAAGGCCGCCACCCTCCTACCGGCGTGCCCGCTCATGCACGGCACGGGACTTTTCATCGCGCTGTCGACGCTGTCGGGCGGCGGCACGGTGGTGTTGCTCGACACGCCCCGGCTCGATCCCGTGGCGGTGTGGTCGGCAATCGAGCGCGAGGACGTGCAGGTGTGCACGATCGTGGGCGACGCCTTCGCCCGTCCGCTGCTGGGTGCACTCGAAGCCGAACCGCAGCGTTGGGACCTTTCCGCGTTCCGCGCGATCACGTCGTCCGGCGTCACGTGGAGCCCGGAGACGAAGCGCGGTCTGCTGGCGCTCCTGCCGAAGGTGACCCTCATCGACTCGCTCGGCGCGTCGGAAGGCATCATGACGCGCACCGAGACGCGCGCGACCGACGACATCGCGCCCGCGCGTTTCAAGGCGGGGGAAAGGATCGTCGTCGTGACCGACGACGGTGAAGTCGTCCGGCCGGGCGACGAGCGCGTCGGCATGCTCGGCGTCGGTGGTCCGATCCCGCTCGGCTACTACAAGGATCCGGAGAAGACCGCGGCCACCTTCCGGACGGTCGAGGGCCGGCGTTACTCGATCCCCGGCGACTACGCGACGGTCGACCCCGACGGCACGATCCGGTTGCTCGGTCGCGGATCGGCGTGCATCAACACCGGCGGCGAGAAGGTGTATCCCGAAGAGGTCGAGCTCGCGTTGCGATCACATCCCGGCGTGTTCGACTGTGTCGTCGTCGGGGTGGCCGACAACCGCTGGGGTGAGATGGTGGTCGCGCTGGTGGAGCCGGCGGTCGACACGACGCTCGCCGAAAAGGACCTCGCCGCTCACTGCAAGGCAACGCTGGCCGGGTACAAGGTCCCCAAGCGTTTCGTGAGCGTCGGGTCGCTCCAACGGTCGCCGGCCGGCAAGGCCGACTACAAGCTGTTACGCACCGTCGCCGAGGAGGCAATCTCGTGAGAAGCCGGGCGGAGATCCGGAGGCCCGATTCGTTGCGAAAAGTCGCACGGGCGTTCGAGGGCAGGAGGTCGTAGCCGAATGAGCATGTGGCAGGGTCAACGCATCCAGGAGATCGACGTCACCGACGCGAGCGCCGGCCGCGAGGCCACAGTCCTGCTCGACGTTCGTGAGGCCGACGAATGGCAGGCCGGGCACGCGCCGGGCGCGAAGTGGGTGCCGCTCGCAGACCTGGAATCGGCCCGCTTCGAGATCCCGATCAACCGCCGCATCGTCTGCGTGTGCCGCTCCGGTGCGAGGTCGGCGAAGGCGACGGCCCAGCTCGTCCAGTGGGGCTTCGACGCCGTCAACATGGCCGGCGGGATGAAAGCCTGGATCGCGCAGGGTCTGCCCGTCGTGCGCGAGGACGACTCCGCCGGCGAGGTCATCTGAGCTACTCGCAAGTAGCCTGCGCGCGTGACGTTCGACCGCGCCGACGGCCTCCGCCGCCTGACTGACGAGTCCTTCGACCTGCTCGTCGTCGGGGGTGGGATCACCGGCACCGGTGTCGCGCTCGATGCCGCGTCCCGCGGGTTGCGGACCGCCCTCGTCGACAAGGGCGACTTCGCATCCGGCACGTCGTCGAAGTCCTCGAAGCTCGTCCACGGCGGCATCCGCTACCTGCAACAAAAAGAGGTCGGCCTCGTCTACGAGGCGTTGGCCGAACGCCAGATCCTCCGCAAGACCGCGCCCCACCTCGTCCGCGTGCTGCCCTTCCTCCTGCCCGTGTTCACGAAGGACGGTCTCCTTCCCCGCCGTATCGCACGGCTCCTCGGAGCGACGATGTGGGCCTACGACCTCACCGGCGGACTGCGGATCGGCCGCCTGCACAAGCGGGTGCGCAAGGACGAGGCGTTGCGATACATGCCGACGCTTCCCGTCGACAACATCGCGGCGTCGTACATCTACTACGACGCCCAGGCCGACGACGCCCGGCTCACGCTCACGGTCGCGAAGACCGCGGCCGACCACGGAGCCGCGGTCGTCAACTACGCGACGTTGATCGGCCTCACGAAGGATTCCGCGGGCAAGGTGACCGGCGCCCGGGCGCGCATCGACGGCGCCGAGATCGAGATCCGAGCGCGCGCGGTCGTCAATGCGACCGGTGTGTGGTCGGACGACGTCCGAGCGCTCGACGACTCCTCGCACACCACGACCATCCGTCCCGCGAAGGGCATTCACATCACCGTGCCGTGGTCACTCGTGCGCAACGAGATCGCGGTCGTCGTGCCGGTACCGAAGGATCGGCGTTCGGTGTTCGTCGTGCCGTGGGGCGGCGACGGTGGTCCGCACAAGTTCACGTACATCGGCACCACCGATACCGACTACGACGGACCAATCGACGACCCGCAGATCACTCCCGCCGACGTCGAGTACCTGCTCCGCGCCATCAACGGCGCGTCGACGACGAGGATCACCGAGAACGACATCCTGGGTACGTGGGCCGGCCTCCGTCCCCTCGTCGCCGCGGCCAAGAGCGAGCGCACCGCCGATCTCTCCCGCCGTCACTCCGTGCACACGTCGCCGGGTGGAGTCATCAGCGTCACCGGCGGCAAGCTGACGACCTACCGGCGCATGGCGGCCGATGCCGTCGACGAAGTGGTGAAGGTCGTGGGGCGCGGCGGCAAGAGCCGCACGAAGCAGATCAAGCTGCACGGTGCCACAGGGTGGGACGCCGACGGCGTCCCGAGGAATCTGGCCGAACGCTACGGGTCCGACGGCCGTGTCGTGGCCGCGCTCGAACGCTCCGACGCGCAGCTGGCGCGGCCGTTGATCGACGATCTTCCCTACTCGCGCGCCGAAGTGGTGTACGCGGCCCGGACCGAGATGGCCCGCACGGTCGACGACGTGTTGTCGCGTCGTACCCGGGCTCGGCTGTTGGCCCGGGATGCGTCGGCCGCCGTCGCCGAAGACGTTGCGACGCTCATGGCGGGCGAGCTCGGCTGGTCGGACGAAGAACGCGAACGCCAGGTTGCGCAGTACTCGGCGCTCGTCGAAGCCGAACGGCTGGCAGGCGGCCTCCCCGAAACCGCGCTCGATGCCCTGTCGCACCCGCCCTCGTGATTCCGTAGTCTCCCCGCGTGCAGACCAACCGGGGCGGCCCGACCCCTCCCATCGCGTTCGGCGACGGTGAGGTCCGTGACCACCTCCGGACGCCGCGAGTCGACGTCGACGACGCGACGCGCGCCGCACTGCGCGCCACTGGTGCCGCGGTAACCGATACGAGCACGACCGTCGCGGAAGCGAGCCGCGACTGGTGGCCCCTCGCGATGATCTGGGCGCTCGACGCGCAGGTCGCGGCGCGCGCGTCAGTCGTCGTCACGCCGCACGACACCGCCGAGGTGCAGGCCGTCCTCCGGCTGTGCAACGACGCACGCATCCCCGTGACCGCGGCGGCCGGGCGCAGCGGCGTGTGCGGTGCGAGCGTGCCCGTCTTCGGCGGAGTGCTGCTCGACCTGACCGCGATCCGCGGCATCGTCTCCGTCGACCAGACGTCGTTGACGGTCGACGTGCGGGCCGGCACGTTCGGCGACGTGTTCGAGGACGAACTCCGCGCGGAACACGGCGTCACGTGCGGGCACTGGCCACAGTCGATGGCGCTGTCGACGGTCGGGGGCTGGGTCGCGTGCCGGGGCGCAGGTCAGATGTCGACGCGCTACGGAAAGATCGAGGACATCGTCGAGGGGCTCGACGTCGTGCTCGCCGACGGAACGTTGATCCACACGGGCGGCGCGCCGCGGGCCGCGGTCGGACCCGATCTGAATCAGGTCTTCCTCGGATCGGAAGGGACGCTGGGCATCGTCGTCGGCGCCCGGCTGCGTGCGCATCACCTCCCGCGTTCCGAGGTACGAGGCGCGTTCGCGTTCACCTCGTTCGAAGTCGGGCTCGACACGATGCGCCGCATCATCCAGCGGGGCGCGACACCGGCGGTCCTCCGCCTCTACGACGCGACCGAGGCCGATCGCAGCTACCAGACGGGCGCAGCGCATCTTCTGCTGATGCTCGACGAGGGTGACGGACATATCACCGAGGCGACCCGCCGGATCGTCGACGAGGAGTGCACGGTTGCCGGCGCCGATCTCGCCGAGGTCGGATTCGTCGAGCAGTGGCTCGGGCACCGCAACGACGTTTCCGCACTCGAAGCCCTCATCTCGCGCGGCCTCGTCGTCGACACGATGGAAATCTCCGGGCCGTGGCGCGCGCTTCCGCAGATCTACGCGCGCACGACTGAGGCGATCCGCGGCGTCGAGCACACAATGGTCGTCTCCGCGCACCAGAGTCACTCGTATCTCGACGGAGGTTGCCTGTACTTCACGTTCGCGGGCCGACCTCCGGCCGACGGGCGCGAGCCGTATTACCGGGCCGTGTGGGATGCCGGCCAGCGCGCGGTGCTCGCCGCGGGCGGTGCGCTCTCGCATCACCACGGTGTCGGCCTGAACCGGGCGCGCTTCGTCCCCGAGGCACTCGGCGCAGGTTTCGGAGTCCTGCAGGCCGTCAAGGACGCGCTCGATCCCAACGGAATCCTCAATCCGGGGAAGCTCGGACTCGGCAATCCGTTCGGCGAGCTCGCCTGGCCATGAGCAGCCCGGCGCACACCGGAGGTCGCAGCCACATGAGCAGGAGCGACCACCGCGTGCTCGTCATCGACGTCGGGACGAGCAGTGTGCGGGTGGGCGTCGACGCCGAGAAACCCGTGTCGCAGTTCGTCGAGCGGGAGCTCCTTCCGGAGTCGCCGTCCGACGGCATCGTCCAGTTCGACGCGCGCGTGATGGCCGACACATGCCTCGAGCTCGCGACGAAGGCCCTCGAGCAGTCGGGCCCCGTGGGTGCGGTCGGGATATCCAATCAGCGCGGCTCGACCGTCGTGTGGGACCGCGCGACGGGCGAACCGATCGGACCGGGCATCGGTTGGCAAGACCTTCGCACGATCGGCGCGTGCCTGAATCTGCGCGCCCAGGGCGTGCGTTCGAGCCCGAATCAGTCGGCGACGAAACTGCAGTGGCTGCTCGAACAACTCCCCGATCGCGCGCGCGCTTCCGAGCTCTGTTTCGGGACCGTGGACTCGTGGATCGCGTGGACACTCTCGGGCGGTGCGGTGCACGTCACCGACGCGACCAACGCCGCGGTCACCGGCCTGCAGCTCACGCGCCAACCGTCGACCTGGGATCCGACCGTGCTCGCCGTGCTCGGAATCCCGCCCGAGATCATGCCGGCCATCGTCGACTCCAGCGGTGTCGTCGGCGAGGCCTCCGCGCTGCCGGGCGCCCCACCGATCGCCGCGCTCCTCGGTGACCAGCAGGCGTCGCTTGTGGGGCAAGGCTGCGTGCGGCCCGGCGACGCCAAGATCACCTTCGGGACGGGAGGAATGCTCGATGTCGTCCTCGGCGCCGAACCGCCGCCGTTCGACCAGCGTGGCGACGCGGGAACGTTTCCGATCGTGGCGTGGCGACACGATGGTCGCATCACGTGGGGTATCGAGGCCGTGATGCTCGCGGCCGGAACCAACGTGCAGTGGCTCCGTGACGATCTCGGCTTGATCGCGAGCTCCGACCAGTCGGACGAGATCGCGCAGCAGTGCACCGACACGGGGGGCGTCGTATATGTGCCCGCCCTCCTCGGGCTCGGTACCCCGGCGTGGGACTACGGCGCGCGCGCCGCGTTCTTCGGGCTCACGCGCGGCACGGGACGCGCCGAGATGGTGCGCGCCGTCTTGGAAGGAGTCGCGCACCGCGGCGCCGACCTCGTCGAGTCGGCGGAAGCGGACAGCGGGATCGAGATCCCTGCGCTCCGCGTCGACGGCGGCATGACCGACAACGGCACCTTCGTGCAGGCACTCGCCAACGCGGCACAGAAGCCGGTCGAGATCTCACCGATGCGCGAAGCGACTTCGCGCGGGGCCGCGCTCATGGCCGGTCTCGCGGTCGGGCATCACGGGTCGGTCGACGACCTCGCGCAGACCTGGAAGCCGAGGCAGCGCGTCGAACCCGCGGGCGTGCTCGATCGCGACCGCTGGCGGGAGGCCGTCGCCCGGGCCCGAAGCTGGATCCCCGAGCTCTCAGGAATCGACTTCTGAAGGAGCGGTCCGCTTGCGATCATCGGCGAGCTTTCGGGCCGCGAGCAGTCCCGCTCCGGCCGAGCCTCCGCCGACGAACGACAGCAGCCGGGAACGCCGCGCGAGGCCGGGCGTCGCCAGGCTCACGAGTCCGTCGACCGCATCGGCGACCGCTCCCATGCCGACCCACTCCGCGTCCATCGTCCGCTCCTTGAGCGTGGTGATGGCGCCCACACCGAGCACGAGGTCGCGCACCCCCACGAGTCGCAGGAGGGCCCGGGTGGTCGGCTTGCGGCCCTCCGGACCGAAGAGGACCCAACCCACGACGCCGGGCAATGCGAGCATCACGAGCCCGTTGACGGCGCGCCCGCGGGCGAGGACGAGGGCTACCCGGCGATGATCGAAGTCCATCGGGTCATCCTGTCATGGCCGCGATCTCGTCACCGATCCTGAGCATGCCGCCCTGTACGACCTCGGCCCGCAGTCCGCCGCGGTTCATGAGCGCGGCGCGCACTCCGGGCCGGGTCAACTGTTCGAGATGCGCGCACGGCGGGCACGACTTGATGCCCCGCAACACGACCTCGCCGATGCGGAAGGTCCGGCCCTCAAGATGGAGCAGCGGCACACCCTCGGTGACGAGGTTGCGGCGGCTCTCGTGTTCGCCGAGCTCGACGCCCGATTCCCCGTTGACGGACGCGATCACTTCGCGCTCGATCAACGTCACCTCGCGATGCGGGCCGACCCGGTCGGAGTAGGTGCCCGAACCGGTCGCGTACCGGTCACTTTCCAATCCGGCGCCTTCGATCGCCCGCACCTCGGTATGCGGTTCGAGTGGTTTGGCGGCCTCGCGTGTCGTGTAGATGCCGACGAGCCTTCCGACGAACATGCGCGCACCCTAGCGTTGCGCGCCGGGAGAAACTTCGTGTTCCTCGCGTTCGAGCGTCCAGTGCAGACCGTCGGTCGTACGCACCAGCCGGCGGGTCAGGCGCGCACCGCCGGGCAGCGGCACGTGGACCGTCGACACGACGTGCGTCTCTACTTGGCCTTCTCCCGGAGCGGGGTCGGGATCGTCGCGGTCGTAAAACCAGCCCACCCCGTCGATCGCGAGGCTCGCCCTCGCGACCAGGACATCGCCGTGCACGATCCCGCGCGGCGGCCCGTCGGCGTCGACCTCCCATTCGATGTCGAGACCGACGGCGATCCGTTCGCCGATCTCGCCGTCAGCCCGTAGGAATTCGTCGGCGCCCTCGGTACCCGCGAGCCGAATGCCGAAGGCTTCGAGCCCGATTGTCCAGTGCTCGCGTGGCGTCTCGCAGGTCAGCTCCGCCCACAGGCCGTCGGCTCGGATCTCGAGTCCACGGCGCGGAAGCAGCACCTCGTGATCGCGCACCACGAGCACACCGTCGACGCCGGGGAAGCCGACGATATACGTCCAGTACCAGGCGATCTGCTCGTGCTCGCGCAACTCGAGTCGTACGAAACCTGCTACGTCTTCACCCGGATCGCCGGCGACGAAGTCGAGCAGCCACCGGCTCACGACACCGACGCCGCGGGCGGAGTGAGCAGCGGTAGGTAGTACGTCTCCGGGCTCTCGACCGGCGCGTCGGGCGGCGGCGCCAGCGAGCCGTCGATCAGCTCGAGGAAGGGATACAGGTCCATGCTGTCGCGCGGCACGGTCCAGTCGGCATCGACACCGGCCAGCTCGGCGTACGGGCGCAGGAACGTGAAGTACACGTACGCGCCCGCGTCGATCTTCTCCCGCCGCTCCATCCCCGCGATCTTCCGGTAGAGCTGTTTCTGCGCCGACTTCGCGGCGACCGCGAGCGCATCGCGTTGCGTCCCGTCGAGTCGGACGAGCGAACCGGACGACACGTCGAAGAACGCGAACGCCTCCACACGCGGCCAGTAGTCGTCGGGCTGCGTCAACGACGTACCGAAGTCAGTGACCCGCAGCTGCGTGCCGTGGAGCACGAAGGCCCCCAGCAATTCGGTGTGCGGCATGTCCGCCGAAACCTCGGCGCTCCACGGAAAGTGCGAGACACCGAGCCGGTTGTACGCGCGCAACAACAGCACGCGACCGTCGGGAAGCAGGTACGGACCGGTGTCCTGGTATCCCGAACGCGTGTCGAACCAGAGCAGGAACAGGTACGAGGTGAGCAGCGCGTTGAGGCGGCTGATCGCGGCGCGCTGCTCCGGATCGGAGATCGGTTCGCACGCGGGCGCGATCTGATCGACGTACGCGCGGTACGGAGTGGCGTGGCCGTTCGCGTCGGCGGCCTGGTGCGTGCCGTCCTCGAAGCGGTACGCACCCGACGCACGCGCCCAGAAATCGAAGATCGTCCCGAGCCGGCGCGCGTCGTCGGCCGCGTCGACGAGACCGGCCGCCATCAACACTTTGCGCCCGACGAGGGGGAAGTTCGGGACCGCCCACATGTGCACGGGATCGATCTGCGTGGTGAGCTCGTGACCGGCACGGCCGAGGTCCTCGGCGGGAAGCGCGGCGTCGATCTGCTCGATGATCTCCGGATAACGGCGGTAGGCCTCGACGCACGCAACGAGGATGTACGCGCTCACGGGAATCAGCGCCGACTCGAGCGCGGTCCGCTCCGTCGTCAACGCGTACGAGATCTCACTGTGATAGCGGATCCAACCGTCGACGTCTCCGGGAGCGACGCCTGTCACGACACGATCCGAACGACGCCGGGATCGACGGAGCAGTCGACCTCCACCGGATCGCCGTCGGCGGGTTCGGCGCTGAGCACCGCGGCCATCACGCACGGCACCTGGTACTCCCGACTCACGATGCCGATGTGCGAGAGCGGTGTGCCCGACAGGCACACGACCGCCGCGAGCTCGTCGAAGATGGGCGCGAGAAATGTGGCGCCCGCGTCGACGACGCACGCCACGACGCCTTCCGCCGAGGTGTCCATCAGCTCGAGCACGTCGTCGGGTGAGATCAGCTTTCGCCACTCCCCCCGTACCGCCCCGGTTTCGAACACACGGGTACCAGTCCCGATGTCGGTCACGGTGATCGAATGTAGCCGGGCACCCGCCGTTACCATCTCGACCGTGCCCGCGCCCGACGACGCGACCTTTCGGTTGCTGCACGAGGTTCGCCTGCGCGGCGTCGTCGAGGTCCACGAGGCCGAGATCGTCGCCCCACTCATCGACGGTGGCTTCGTCGTGCACGCGGCCCGGGGAATCCGTATCACCGCCGTCGGGCGGGTGACGCACGCGGCGTGGGCCCGACTGCCGGAAGGTGGTGACGACGAACAGATCGCGCGCCGCGCGTACGAACGATTCCTGCCCTTGAACCGCGAGCTCCTGCGTGTCTGCAGCGACTGGCAGGTGCGGCCCGGGGGGATCACGAACGACCACCAGGATCCGCAGTACGACTGGTCCGTGATCGATCGGTTGCAGGCGCTCGACGAACGGGCCGGCCCCGTCGTGTCGCGGCTCGGGCGCGCGGTCGAACGGTTCGCCGACTACCGGCCCCGACTGCGCGCCGCTCTGAAGCACGTCGATGACGGCGCGGTCGAGTGGCTGACGTCGCCGCGCTGCGACTCGTACCACACGGTCTGGATGCAGTTGCACGAAGACCTGCTGCTCGCGATCGGCGGCGATCGCGCGAGCGAGCCGGCCCCCGAAACCGACCCCGCGCCGAACGAGGGTGGATAGCCGTGCGGTATCGGCGGACGATCGGCGCGCTATCCGGAGTGCTGGCGCTGTTGACGAGCGCGTGCGCGTACAACAATCACGATCCCACTGTCCTGCGCCTGAACGACCCGGGTACCTGCGCGCCGGTCGACATCGCGGCCGCACCGGAGACCGCGTCGCTCCTCTCGGACGGTGCTTCGCGCTTCAACGGGTCTCCCGCGTCACGCTTGGCCGATGGTGCGTGCGCGTTCGTGCGCGTGCAAACCGTTGATTCCCCCGTCGCGCTTCGTGAGCTCCTCGCCAAGTGGCCCGATTCCGCGCGTCTCGGTCCGGCGCCCGCCGCGTGGGTGCCCGGCTCGACCATGTGGGGCGAGCTCCTGAACGCACGATTGGTCGAGCAGGGCCGCCGTCCGCTGGCGCCGAACGGAACGCCCATCGCGCGCTCCCCGCTCGTCGTGGCCATGCCGGCGCCGATGGCACGCGCGCTCGACTCCGCGCACCGCACGCTCGGCTGGAGCGACCTCGAGCAGCTGGCGCGCAACCCGCGCGGTTGGGCGGCCTACGGGCATCCGGTGTGGGGCCGGTTCCGGCTCTGCAAGGGCAACCCGATGTTCTCGACGACGGGCCTCGATCAGACAATCGCCCTCGACGCCGCGCCCGGGCCCGCGAGCGGTGCCCAGAAGTTGGAGGAGTCGGTCATCTACTACGGCGATACG
>JAUZEI010000303.1 GCA_030839105.1 Actinomycetota bacterium | reverse complement strand
GGTCGCGCGGTCGTTCCGCTCGTGTAGTTGATGGTGCCCGTCGCGTCCTCGTCCCGGATCCAGGGCTCGGGCTCGGTGTCGTAGCGCAGCAGCGTCTCGTCGGTGTCCTTGCCGATCACGAATTTGTGTCGTGTGGTGACGTCGACGAGCGAGTCCGCGAGCTCGGGATCGACGAGCAGCACCGACGCGCCGGAGTGTTCGACGATGTATCCGATCTCCTCCGCGTTGAGCCGGAAATTGATCGGGACCAGCACTCGCCCGTAGGCGGACACACCGAAGAACGCGGTGAGCAATCGTGCGGAGTTGTGCGAGACGATCGCGACGCGCTCGCCGTGCTCGACGCCGAGCGCGTCGAGGCCGGCCGCCTGCGCGCGGGCGAGGCGGGCGACCTCGCTCCAGGTCAACGCGCCGAGCGACGCCGCGGGTTGCTCGGGCTCGTCCACGATGCCGATCCGGTCGCCGTAGACGAGCTCGGCGCGCTCGAGGAAGTCCAGCACTGTCAGCGGTACACGCATGGCGTCCTCTTCTCGGCCGGCGTCGCCGTCCGGCCCGTCCGGTCGGCTCGGTCCGCCTCTCCGGTCGGGCCTTGGTCGGGTCCGGTCGGGCGGTCTGGTGGGCAGGGTACGCGTGTGCTCGACTGGCTGCCATGCCGCTTTCGCCCTTGCGTCTCGCCGACGACCACACGCCGCCGACGCTGTTGTTCGTGCCGCCGGGCGAGCGCGAGCCGTTGCCATTGATCCTCTTCGGCCACGGCGCGCATCTCTCGAAGGACGATCCGATCATGCAGATGATCGCCAAGGGTTTCTGCCGCGGCGCCGGTGCGGCCGTCGCGATCATGGACGCTCCGGGTCATGGCGAGCGGCGCGTCGCGGGCTCGACCGACGAGGAGTTCGCGGCCGATGTCGCGCGCCGGATGGCGAGTCGCGAGAACCACACCCTCTTGACGAACGACTGGCGCGCGGTCGAGGCCGCGGCGCGCGCGGCGGACGCGCGCATCACCGGTGCCGCAGGCTACGCGGGCTTCTCGATGGGAGCGCTGTTCGGCCTCTCGATCGTCGCCGACCTGCCGTCGGTCGTCGCGGCGGTGTTCGCGCTCGGCGGCCTCATGCACGACGAGGTGCGCAACGACCTCGTGCGCTCGGGCGCGGCGCGGCTCACCGGTCGTGAGGTCCTCATGCTCAACAAGACCCGCGACGAGCATTTCCCGATCGACGGTGCGATCGAGGTACTCGAGTTGCTTCCCGGGCCGAAGCGCATGGGAGTGTGGACGGGAACTCACGTCGACATCCCACCGGAGGCGATACAGCTCGCGGTCGACTTCTTCGGTCGAACCCTCGCGCCCTGAGCCGCGCCTGCGGGTATCCCCGGACGGGAGCGACCGAAGCGTTCCGGTGGTGGCGCCGGGCGCGTCCGAAGGCGCCGTCACCTGCGGCTGAAGACCTCGGCGCGCGGTTCCGACGCCGGGTGTCTCATGGCCGCCGTACCATCCGCCCCGTGCCGATCACCGTCGTCCCGACCGCGTATGGGAGCGCCGCATCCCGGGCGTTGCGCGACGCGGTCGCGCGCGCAAAACGGTCCGATGTGCTCGCGCCGGTGACGGTGGTTGTCCCGACCAATTCGGTGGGAGTCTCGGCGCGCCGCCGCCTCGCGTCGGGCGAGCTCGGATCGGTGAGCCCGGCCGGGCGAGGCGTCGTCGGCGTCACGTTCCTCACCGTCTATCGGCTCGCCGAACTCCTCGGCGCCGGCGCGCTCGCCCGGGCCGGCCGGCGTCCGGTGTCCACCCCGGTTGTCGCCTCGGCCGTGCGCCGCGCGCTCGCGCGTCACCCCGGATTGTTCGCGCCGGTCGCGCACCATCCGGCGACCGAGGAGGCGCTCGTCGCCGCCCACCGCGAGCTCGCCGACCTCGACTCCGACCAGCTCGACGTGCTGGCGGCGCGGCCGCAACTACGCACCCGTGAAGTCGTGCGTCTGCATCGGGCGACGAAGTCGCTGTTGCATCAGGAGTGGCACGACGAGCACGATCTGATGCGGGTCGCCACCGAAATCGTCGGCGACGGCTCACCGCTCGTCGCCGAGCTCGGCACGCTCGTCGCGTTCCTCCCACAACGCTGGAGCACACCGGCGGCCCGTCTGCTGCGCGGGTTGGCGGAGCACACCCACCTCGAGATCATCGCCGGGGTCACGGGCGTGCCGGCGGCCGACGCGCAGGTCGTCACGAGCCTGCGGCGGGTCGGCGTCGAGACCGCTGCCGACGTCGCGGCGGGCATCGCGCCGGTCGTGGGCACCGAGGTCTGGAACGCCTCCGACCCCGACGACGAGGTGCGCGCCATCGTGCGCGGGGTGGTCGACGCGATGCGCGCCGGCGTTCCGCTCGAGCGAATGGCGGTGTTGTACGCCTCCGACGAGCCGTACGCCCGGCTGCTGCACGAACACTTCGATCTCGCCGCGATCGCGCACAACGGCGCGACCACGCGTTCCATGTCCGATTCCGTGCTCGGTCGCGGCCTGCTCCGGATCCTTGCCCTGGCCGACACCGAATTTGCGCGAGACGATGTCTGCGGCCTGTTCGCGACCGCGCCCGTGCTCGACGGCCACGGGCGACCGGTCCCGGCCGCGCGGTGGGAGCGCCTCTCTCGCGATGCCGGCGTCGTGCGCGGTGTCGACGAATGGCCGAGCCGGCTGACCGCGTACGCGGCGACGCTCCCGGTCGACGAGCGCGGCGAACGTACGCGGAATCAGGTCGACGCGCTCGCGG
>JAUZEI010000238.1 GCA_030839105.1 Actinomycetota bacterium | reverse complement strand
AGTATTCGATCAGCGTCGGGTACGGCGGCGCGGGCGGGGCGGCCGGTACGCCCGGCTCTCCTGCCGGGCTTGTCGGCAGGTGCACGTCGATGGCGAGTTTCGTTCCGTCACGGGTGGTCAGGTACGTGTATCCATTGCCGGGAATGGACTGGTTGTATATGCCCGGATTCCAAGGCGCGGGATTGTTGTTGTGCACCGTGAGCAGGCCCGATTGCAGCCCATCGGCAACCCGGCGTACGCGGTAACCGCTGCCCGGCGCCACGTTGCGAAACAGCAGCCCACCGAGCGAGTTGGCCTTCTGGGTCTTGAGAGTCTGTCCCGCGGGATTCACGAGCGAAGCCTGAGCGGCGGGTGCGAGGCCGGTGACGTAGACCTGTTCGGCGCTGCCGACCGCGCGGAAGGTCGGGGTCGCGGCCGAAGCGCCGATGGCCGTCATCAAACCCAGGACAAGCGCGACGCTCGTCAATATCGCGAATGTCCGCGCGCTTCGTCGTATGGTCGGTCGCGTTGACATCCCCGTCCTGTCCTCGGCCTGCCGAATGGGCGCGAATGTACCCAACCTTTCGGCCGTCTAACCATCTCACCGGATCACCGTCCGGTTGAACACCCGGACCGAAATCGCCACCATCACTCCCGCGAACAGCATGACGACACCGAGGCTGAGGGCGGCCATCGCGGTCGTGCTGCCCATCCCCCAGATGTCGTGCAGCCCGCGGCGGAACCGTCTACTGGCCGGACGGCGTGCCGCCGTGCATCCGCCGAACACGTGCTTGCGCTGCGGCAGACTCTCCGCTCGTGTCGTTCGACATCCGCGCCCCGAAAGTCGACGAGCTCGACCGGCTGCGCGACATCGAGCGCGACGCGGGGGTGATGTTCGCGGACGTCGGGTTCCCCGAAGTTGCCGCCCACGAGCCCGAGAGCGTCGAGGCGCTCGCCGAATACGCACGTGCCGGCCGCGCCTGGGTCGTTGTCCACGGCGACGACGTTCCCGTCGGGTACGCGATCGTCGACATCGTCGACGGGCTTGCGCACCTCGAACAGTTGAGCGTCGTTCCCGAGCACGGCCGGCTCGGCCTCGGCACCGCGCTCCTCGAACACACGTGCGCGTGGGCTCGACACCGCGGCTACGACGCGGTGACACTCACGACCTTCGGCGACGTCGCGTGGAACGCGCCGTACTACGCCCGGCACGGCTTCACCGTCATGTCCGACGACGAGATAGGTCCGGAGCTGCGCGCCCTGCGCACGCTCGAAGCCGAGCACGGACTCGAACCCGATCAACGCGTCTGCATGCGCCGACCGGTCTGAGCGGTCGCGCGGAACCGCCCACACGCTTCCCCGTCGAAGCGTGAGGGCGGTTCCATTGCCTAACCGGTGAGATCCGGGATCAGAGTGCGTCCTCGCCCGTCTCCCCGGTACGGATGCGGATGGTACGAGCGACTTCGGTCACCCAGATCTTCCCGTCACCGATCTTTCCGGTGCGGGCGGCGTCGGCGATGACGTCGGTGATCTTGTCGGCCTGGCCGCCGTCACACAGGACGTCGACGCGGACCTTGGGCAGGAAGTCGACGTTGTACTCAGAACCCCGGTACACCTCGGTGTGTCCACGTTGGCGACCGAAACCCTGAACGTCCGCAATAGTCATACCCGTTACACCCGCGTCCTTCAGTGCCTCCGTCACTGCTTCGACGCGGTGCGCTTTGATGATGGCCGTGACGAGATGCATGTGATCGCTCTCCTATTCCCCGACGCTGATCGTCGGAGAGCCTGTACCTCGCGGTGCGGCGACTCCGGGCGATTTCCCGCTCGGGATCGGCGAGTAACCCATGTAGGCGTACTCGGGGTGGTATGCCGGCGCACCGTGCTCGACGATGTCGAGACCTTCGAGCTCGTGCTCCGGAGAGATGCGCAGAATGCCGAGCGCCTTGAGCCCGAACATCATCACCAGCGCGATCGCAAACGTCGCGGCGCAGATCACCACGCTGCCGTATATCTGGAACTGCAGCTGGTGGAATCCTCCGCCGTAGAACAGTCCCTTGAAGGCAGTCGACGCGTCGGCGCCCGTCGGGCCCGGAAGGCCGTATTGACCGGTCGCGAAGAGGCCGAGACTCAACGTGCCCCACACACCGCACAGACCATGGACCGGCCACGCACCGATCGGGTCGTCGATTCGCAGGTGCTCGAGCAGGTCGACACCGAGGACTACCACGACGCCCGCGACGGCGCCGATACAGATCGCCCCGAACGGCGACACCCAATAACACGGACACGTGATTGCCACGAGCCCGGCCAGGAAGCCGTTGATCGAGATGCCCGTGTCCCACTTGTGGGATCGCGGATAGACGAAGAACATCGCCACGAGACCGGCGGCCGAGGCGGCGAGTGTCGTGTTCGCCGCCACCCGTCCGATGCCCTGGAAGTCCATGGCAGAGAGCGTCGAGCCCGGGTTGAAGCCGTACCAGCCGAACCACAGGATCACACCGCCGATCGCGGCGATGGTCATGTCGTGACCGGGTGGCATGCCGCCACCATCCCGCTTGAACTTGCGACCGATGCGCGGCCCGAGCGCAATCGCGCCGGCCAGAGAGATGAATCCGCCGATGGAGTGCACGACGGTCGAGCCCGCGAAGTCGTGGAACGGCGTCTTCATGGTGGCGAGCCAACCATCCGGCCCCCACACCCAGTGGCCGAGAATCGGGTAGATGAAGCCGCTCACGGCAACGCTGTACAGCAGGTCGCCACCGAACGCGGTACGACCGACCATCGCACCGGTCGTGATCGTGCTGCACGTGTCGGCGAACGCGTACTGGAACAAGAAGAACGCCAAGAAGGCCACGCCCGAGCTGCCGTAGGTAGTCGGCGCGCCGTGCAGGAAGAAGAACTCGTGCCCGATGAACTTGTTGCCCGTGCCGAACATGAACGCGAAACCGAACGCCCAGAACAAGATCGCACACAGGCAGGTGTCGGCGATGCAGGAGATCATGATGTTCGACACTTCGCGCGTCCTTGCGAAGCCGGCTTCCAAGAACATGAACCCGGCCTGCATGAAGAAGACGAGGAACGCCGTGACGAGCACCCATGTCGTGTTGAGGGGGTTGATGATGTCGTCAGTCTTGAGCGCCGGCGTCGTCTGCCCGATCATCGCCGCGCCGGCTTTGGTGCTGAAGTACCAGGTGATCGCCCAGATGGCCAGCACCGTGATGCCAAGGCCGATCATTTTTCCGGTGAAGTAGGCCGCGAACGCCTTTTGGCGTTCGCGGTCTTTGATACGCACTCGCAAGGTAGTGATCATGTAGGCGAACGTAAGGGCCGCGTGTTGCCGCTCCGTTCGTTTTGTATGACGCGTCCTGGTCGCGCGCGTGTCGGCTGTGCTACATGAACCTGACCGGGTTCTGACCGAGACGATGGACTCTGCTCGTTCGCCCGATGACGACCCGGTGCGAGCCGCTCACGCCTCGACGACGACCCAGCCCTTCATTCCGTACGCGAGGTGGCCGGGAAGGTGACACGCGAACAGGAACCGGCCGGGGCGGTCGAAGCGATAGAAGGTCTCGCCGATGTCGTTCGGCGCGACCGACACCTCGCCCGGCACCGGGGGATGCGTTGCCTCGCTGCCGTGCGCATGCCGCGCGTGCACGCTCTCGTCACCGACGAGGAATTCGTGAAGGATCGGATCGTCGTTGTGCACGAGGAAGCGTACGAGGGTTCCCGTG